>NZ_JBPCUJ010000040.1:0-30070 GCF_051011215.1 Lutimonas sp. | reverse complement strand
ATCATAGTTTTCCTATATTTACCCAAAACTCTTTTTAGATATGAACGACTACGGTTTCTTATCCGTTCTTCCCCCGGTAATTGCCATTGTTTTAGCCCTTAGAACCAAACAAGTATATGTTGCTTTGGTTTTTGGTATTTGGTTCTCATGGCTCATCATGAGCGATTGGAATTTTTTAGATGGCACTTTAGCAACCATCGAAGGAATGGTCAATGTTTTTAAATCTGAAGGCAATACTAGAACCATCATGTTTAGCGCACTTGTAGGCGCCTTGTTATTGTTCATTCAATATTCAAGAGGGGTGGAAGGATTTGTAAACCAATTAAACAAGTTAATTCAGTATTTCGAAAAGAAGCACACAGGATATAGCAGGGTCATCATTCAGCTTTTAGCCATGCTAACCGGGGTGGTTCTTTTTGTAGAAACCAGTATAAGTTCCCTCACGGTCGGAACGCTGTACAGACCTGTTTTTGACAAATTAAAAATTCCCAGAGAAAAACTGGCATACATAGCGGATTCGAGTTCTGCACCTACTTCTATTCTGATCCCATTCAATGCTTGGGGTGCCTTTATTATGGGGCTATTGCTTACACAGGATATTGATAAACCCTTTAGTGTGATGCTATCTTCTATCGCTTATAATTTTTACCCAATATTAGCCCTGATTATTCTTTTCACCGTAATTGTAAGTAAAAAAGATCTCGGTCCGATGAAGAAAGCCGAAAAGCGAACTCAAACTACGGGCCTATTAATGGATGAGGGATCAAAACCCATGATTTCAGAAGTTATAACATCCTATGCGCCTAAAGAAGGCATTAAGGCAAAATCCTATAATATGGTCATCCCTTTATTGACCATGGTCCTCATGATGCCAATCAATCTGGCTTACACAGGATGGTCTGAGGTGGAGAATTCCAGTTCATTCTGGAACCATGTGTCTCAGGCAATTGGAAATGGTTCGGGATCATCTTCTGTATTATATGCAGTAATAACGTCGATTATGGTTGCCATGGTTTTATACAGGGCACAAGGCATCATGAAGTTAAAGGAAATGGTGGATCTGATTTTAAAAGGAATCAGTGAATTAATGCCCCTGGCACTTTTAATGTTATTGGCTTTTGCCATTGGAGATGCCTGCAACCAACTAGGTACCGGCCAATACGTGGCCAATTGGTCCAAGGAATGGCTTTCACCAGAATTTTTACCTGCCATCGTTTTTGTCATCAGTTCATTCATTGCTTTTTCTACCGGCACCTCCTGGGGTACGTTTGCTATTATGCTGGCAATATCTATTCCTATGGCGAATATCCACGGGGCTGAACTAACCCTTATTATAGCTGCGACCTTAGGTGGCGGTATCTTTGGAGATCACTGCTCACCCATTTCTGACACCTCGATCATTTCGTCCATGGCATCAGCAAGTGACCATATTGATCATGTAAGAACGCAACTCCCTTATGCTCTCTTAGGGGGCATTATCACAACCATTCTCTATTTGATACTCGGTTTTACAATGGTGTAAGTTTTCATAATTTCTTAATTCTATCTTCGATACAAATAAAACCTCCTACCTTTGCAACTCAATTCAATGTAAAGATGAAACACAAGGCAGGATTTGTAAATATCATAGGAAACCCAAATGTGGGTAAATCGACCCTTATGAATGTGTTGATAGGAGAGAAATTATCTATCATTACTTCTAAGGCGCAAACCACCAGACATCGAATTTTAGGTATCGTAAACGAAGAGAACTATCAAGTTGTTTTCTCAGATACCCCGGGCATTATTAAACCTGCTTATGAGCTGCAGGAATCGATGATGGATTTTGTAAAAACAGCCTTTGAAGATGCAGACATTATCATCTATATGGTAGAAACCGGAGAAAAAGATTTAAAAAACGAAGCATTCTTTACTAAAATCAAGCAGGTGAAAATCCCCGTTTTACTTTTATTGAATAAAATAGATCGATCTTCACAGGAATTACTTGAACAGCAAGTGGCATACTGGAAAGAAACCGTTCCTAATGCAGAAATTCACCCTATCTCTGCCCTGGAGAATTTTAATATTCCAACAGTGATGAACAGGATTGTTGAATTACTTCCGGAATCTCCACCTTTCTATCCTAAAGATCAGCTTACAGACAAACCCGAACGTTTTTTTGTGAATGAAACCATTCGGGAAAAAATCCTGATGCATTACAAAAAAGAAATTCCTTATGCCGTCGAAATTGAAACTGAAGAATTTAAGGAGGAAGGAAAATTAATTCGTATTCGATCTGTGATCATGGTGGAAAGAGATACTCAGAAAGGAATTATTATAGGTCATAAAGGTTCGGCTCTTAAGAGAGTAGGTATGGAAGCCAGAAAAGATCTTGAAAAGTTCTTTGGCAAAAAAATATTCCTTGACCTCTATGTAAAAGTCAACAAAAACTGGAGGAGTAATAACAACCAATTAAAAAGATTTGGCTACAAAGAATAGATCAGATCAATTGCTTTAATTCTTGAAAATCAAGTCCCCCATAATTCCCGGAACTCATTAGCAGAAGGGCTGTATCCTCTAATTTTTGCTGAAACAAATAATCTTTAAAAGCCTTTGGTTCCGTAAAAATGATAAGGTCGTCTCGCTTAAACGCTTCGGCAATCTGAGTTTCACTAACTTCCTTTAAACGTTTGATCTGAACAGCATGAGGAGAATAGAATACAACGGCCTCATCAGCGCCTTCGAGACTACCCTCATATTCCTTTAAAAAATCTTCATTCAAGCTGCTATAGGTATGCAGCTCTAAGCAAGCCAATAATTTTCGGTTAGGATACTGCTCGCGTACGGCCTTTGTAGTTGCCTGAACTTTTGACGGTGAATGGGCAAAATCTTTATAAATAACTGTTTTATCATTTTCAACGATCTTCTCAAGTCTTTTGCTTGCCCCTGTAAAATCAGCAATCGCTTCATAAAATTCTTCTTCACCAATACCCAAATGAAAACAAATAGCGCGTGCTCCTTCTAAGTTTTGCAAATTATGTTTTCCAAAAACCTCCAATGGAATTTCCCCTTCAGCGGTATCCAGAATCGTTGTGCCATTCTCAATAGTATAAGCCGGTGTTTTATAGCTATACTTTTTAATTTGATTTGAAGTTTCCTCCACCACTCTTTTTACAACCTCATCTTCTTCATTATACACCATCATCCCTCCTTTTACCATGGTATTCACAAACTGACTGAACTGTTCCACATAATTTTCAAACGTCGGAAAAACATTGATATGATCCCATGCTATACCACTTAACAGTGCAATGTTAGCCTTGTACAAATGAAACTTCGGTCTCAGGTCTATGGGAGAAGAAAGGTATTCGTCTCCTTCGAGAATAATTACTTCATTCTCATCGGTTAAATGCACCATTCTGTCAAAACCATCTAACTGAGCCCCAACCATAAAATCAACCTCAACACTGTGATACTTCAAAACGTGTAATATCATCGATGTAATGGTCGTTTTTCCATGAGAACCTCCTATGACAACTCTTGTCTTATTCTTGGCATGCTCATATAAGAACTCCGGGTAAGAATAAATAGTAATGCCTAACTCCTGAGCTTTGATCAATTCAGGGTTATCTGCTTTTGCATGCATGCCTAATATAATCGCATCGATGCCTTCATGTATTTTTTCGGGGAACCAGCCCATCGCTTCAGGCAACAAGCCTTTCGCTTTCAATCGCGACTTTGAAGGTTCAAAAATAGCATCATCACTACCGGTAATGGTATCTCCTTTTGCCTGAAGCGCCAATGCCAAATTATGCATAGCACTGCCTCCAATTGATATAAAATGTATGTTCATTTGATGAAATTATAGGGGTAAAAATACAAATTTAATACGGTTGAATTCGCTATTATCCTTTAAATTCAAACAGTCTTTTTTACCGAAATTTTAAGTAAGACGTTAAGTTGTCATTCGTTGGAAAGGACGGGTCAAACATGTTGGGCCCCCTCCTCCCATAACACTAATATGCTTTCCTTTATATGTTTTTACCTTACACCCTTTTTCGATCAGTCTTTTTTTAGTGACAGGATTGCCATCCACCATGATACATTTTTCGGGAGAGATAGCCAACACATTGCATCCCATAGATTCGAATTCTTCATCTGGTACTTCCACAAACTCAAACCCTCTATCCAACAATTCGTTTCTAAAAGAAATTGGCATCAGGGGAGAATAAACCACCGCAAGTTTCGGAGCCACCGGACTAAAAATAGACATCAAATGAAACACATCATTCACCCCTTTATAATGCGGCAATGGCACTACCATTACTTCAACACCTTTAGGTTCTAAAAGGGCTTTTAGCTGATCTATGCCTTCCTTGTTTGTTCTGTAAGTATGTCCTACCGCCAACGTGTTTTGATCGAGCCAGGCCACATCTCCTCCTTCCAGTGTTCCAGGACTACTTATTTCTCCAAAAACCGGTATCTCATTTTGTTTAAAAAACTCCTTTTGAACCCGAGGTTCTAAAAGACGTTGCTCCTTGCCCATATTGCAAATAATCATCCCAAAATCTGTAGCAATTGAGGCATCCCGACAATAGACCGAATCCAAACTTAATGAAGCATCTTCTGATAATCGCAATAAGTCTGCACCTTCTTCCTCCAAAAGTGATTCTAATACCTCATACTCTTTTACAGCGGCTTTCAAATCAGGTACATCCAGGTAGTTTAGTGCCTTCCACTGTTTCGATATAAATTCCTGCGATATAAACGCGGAGGCAACCGGCTTAATCATTACCGATTTAATTTTTAAACAATCTGAGTGGCTTGTTATTTTCATAGTTTTATTTCAGGGAGTTAAAATATAAAATTGAAACCCAATGAGCAACAAATGTGGCGGCTTGTTTATATCGCATTTTATTTATTAATTTAGACCTTTCCAGATCTTTAATGCCAAGTAGCTATGAATCATAAATTTATTGTGGATTCCGATATCACAAAAGCAAATACCCTTCCATCATCATTTTACAAAAGTGATGCGACTTTTGAACAGATCAAAGAAAAAATATTTCTACACTCCTGGCATTTTGCAGGGGATGAAGCGTTGGTTCAATTGCCAAAATCAGCCCATCCTTTTGTGCTGCTTGACAACTACCTTACAGAACCTTTGTTATTAACTAAAGACGAACATGATGGAATTCATTGCTTAAGCAATGTCTGCACTCATAGAGCGAATCTCGTTGTTCCGGGCAGTGGGAAATTTAAAAAGCTAACATGCATGTACCATGGCAGGCGATTTGATCTGTCCGGCAAATTTGAACACATGCCTGAATTTAAAGAAGCCCAAGATTTCCCTAGAGCCTGTGACGATTTACACAAATTCCCCTTACGTCAATGGGGACCCTTATTATTTGCAGGCTTGGAACCAACATTTGACTTTAAGGAAGTTCTCGACGTTATCAATGAAAGGATCGGGTTTTTACCGATAAATGACTTAAAACTGGACAGCTCATTATCCAAAGATTACCTTGTTCATGCCCACTGGGCCTTGTATTGTGACAATTACCTGGAAGGATTTCATGTTCCATTTGTACATGAAGATTTAAATAAGGTCTTGGATTACGGTAGTTATACCACAGAGATTTACAGGTACTGCAATCTTCAGATCGGGTATACAAATGATGCCACAGACACCTTCGATTTACCTGAAGGGCATATCGATTATGGAAAAAACGTAGCGGCCTACTATTTTTGGGTCTTCCCTAATCTAATGTTTAATTTTTATCCTTGGGGACTGTCGCTTAATATTGTTAAACCCATTGGAATTAACAGAACCAAAGTTTCTTTTATCAGCTATGTCCTCTACCCGGAAAAATTAGAACACGGCGCCGGTCAGGCACTGGACAAAGTAGAACGGGAAGACGAGTTTGTTGTTGAAAATGTTCACAAGGGAATACAATCCTCTTTTTATAAGGCAGGCCGGTTTTCTCCGAAAAGAGAAAAAGGAGTACATCACTTTCACAGACTCCTTGCTGAATTTATGAATCAATAGGATTTAATTCAACTTAAAGCTCCATTCCTTTTCATTCAATTCATCAATTAACTCTTTGGTGATATTAATTTTGGAATTTCTACTGGGCATATTCAACTTTAACTTTTCTTTCCTGTCGATGATCATAAAATTAAGATGCTGACTTCCCGGATGATTTTTAAACACCTGATCAAGAACCTCAACAGTAGTTTCATCAATTTTCTCAATCGGTAAATTTAAGGTGATCTTCTTCGCCATCTTACCGAGTACATCCTGCAGTTGCTGGATTGCTGTAATCACCACACGAACATCTCCGTTTTGCCAGGCCCTCCTCATGACGGTTTTGAGGAATAAGAATGTATTGGGAATCAAATAATGTCTGAACTTTAAATAATCCTCATTAAAAAGTCTGAATTCATAAGCATCGCTGTAATCTTCAAATGTAAACATGCCCCAGGGTTTTCCATTTTTGCTCACTCGATGCTGCACATCAGTTATGATTCCTGCAAAAGACAATTCCATACCTTCAAGCTGATTTATATTTTGAAGACTGTCTACTTTTGCATTGCAGAAATATTGAATCTCAGTTTTAAAATCGTCCAATGGGTGGCCCGAAATATAAATACCGATCATCTCTTTTTCCTTAGACAATTTCTCCATCACATTCCAGGGCTCACAAGGAGGAATAATGGGCTCGTCAAATTGAACTTCCGATGCTTCACCAAATAAAGACACCTGTGCAGAATTCTTACTTTCCTGAAATTTATTTCCAAATCGAATTGCTTTTTCAATAAATGTCAGTCCTTTCTCATCCAACGCAAAATACTGCGACCTGTTGGCTGTTTGAAACGAGTCAAAACCGCCTGCCAGCACCATGCCATCAAAGGCCTTTTTATTGGCAGCTCTTAAATCCACGCGTTTGGTTACATCAAATATCGATCTGAAATTTCCGTTTTCTTTACGCTCGTTGACAAAGGCTTTCACAGCACCTTGCCCAACACCTCTGATTGCTCCCATTCCAAATCTAATCGCACCCTGTTTATTCACAGAAAATTTATAATAGGATTCATTGACATCAGGTCCGAGCACCTCAATTCCTGATCTTTTGCACTCTTCCATAAAAAACGAAACCTGCTTGATATCATTCATATTGTTACTCAATACCGAAGCCATATACTCTGCAGGATAATGCGCTTTTAAATACGCCGTCTGATAGGCAATAAAAGCATAACAGGTAGAATGGGATTTGTTAAAAGCATAGGCGGCGAATGCCTCCCAGTCTTTCCAGATTTTCTCCAAAGTTTCCTCCGGATGATTGTTCTTTTTACCACCTTCAATAAACAAAGGCTTTAATTTTTCCAGCAAGGCAAAGATCTTTTTTCCCATGGCCTTTCTCAGCATATCTGCCTGACCTTTCGTAAAATCAGCCAATTTTTGAGACAAGAGCATCACCTGCTCCTGATACACTGTAATACCATATGTTTCTTTCAGGTACCCTTCCATATCAGGAAGGTCATATTCTATTTCTTCCCTGCCGTGTTTTCGATCAATAAATGATGGTATATATTCCATCGGTCCTGGTCGGTACAAGGCATTCATGGCAATCAAATCGGCAAATTCTGTCGGCTTTAACGACTTCATATGCTTTTGCATCCCAGGAGATTCATACTGAAATATACCTATGGTTTCTCCTCTTTGAAACAATTCATATGTTTTTATATCGTCTAGAGGGAATTCATCCGGAACCAAGTCTACACCATGCAATGCTTTTACAATTTTTACAGTATCCTTGATCAGGGTAAGGGTTTTCAATCCCAGGAAGTCCATTTTCAACAAACCAGCATCTTCCACAACCCCATTGTCAAACTGAGTCACGTACATGTCTGTCCCTTTGGCTGTAGCCACTGGAATCAGATTGGTAATATCTTCAGGCGTAATAATCACTCCACAGGCATGTGTTCCGGTATTCCTTACAGATCCTTCAAGCATTAAAGCCTGATTAATGGTCTCTGCCTCCATCCCATTACCTTCTGCCATGCTTTTGAGTTCGTCCACATTCGCTTTCTCCTCGCTTCGAAGTCCTTTGACTTTGGAAATACTCTTGGCATCTGTACCAAAAATATTATTCAGTTTAAGACCCGGTATGAGTTTAGCAATGCGGTCCGCATCGGGCAACGGCAGGTCTAGCACTCTTGCCGTATCTCTAATGGAGGATTTGGCCGCCATAGTACCATACGTAATTATCTGCGCCACCTGATTCGAACCGTACTTATCGATCACATAATCAATAACACTTTGTCTCCCTTCATCGTCAAAATCAATATCGATATCAGGAAGAGACACCCTGTCTGGATTTAAAAAACGCTCAAATAGCAAATCGTACTTTATAGGGTCTATATTGGTAATCGCTAAACAATATGCCACGGCAGAACCTGCTGCCGAACCCCTTCCGGGCCCTACAGACACTCCCATCTTTCTGGCTTCATTGATAAAATCTTCAACAATTAAAAAATACCCCGGGTAGCCGGTTTTTTCAATAATCATCAACTCGAAATCAAGCCTTTCTTTAATATCATCTGTAATTTCCGGATACCGTTCTTTTGCTCCCTCATAGGTCAAATGCCTTAAATAGGCATTTTCCCCTCTTTTTCCACCGTCTTCTTCGTCCAGTTTATCATAAAACTGTTCGGGCATATCAAACTTGGGCAGCAATACATCTCTGGCCAAATCGAATACCTCAACCTTGTCGATGACTTCTTGAATATTGATAATGGACTCAGGAACATGTCGGAATAATTCCTTCATTTCATCCTGTCCCTTAAAAAAATACTCATCATTCGGCAATCCATACCTAAATCCCCGTCCTCTCCCCTTGGGAGTGGCAATTTTCTCACCATCTTTTACGCAAAGTAAAATATCATGGGCTACAGAATCTGTTTTTTTCAGATAGAAGGTATTATTGGTGGCGATTAGTTTTACATCGTGCTTTTGGGCAAAACCTATGACGATATCATTGATGTGTTTCTCATTCTCCTGCTGATGATCACTTAATTCAAGGTAAAAGTCACTGCCAAAGGTTTGCTTCCACCAAAGCAGGGCTTCCTCAGCCTGATGCTCTCCAATATTAAGTATTTTATTAGGTATTTCACCATTGACGCCACCACTCAATACAATAACATCTTCCTTGTACTTCTCAATGAGCTTTTTATCAATTCTTGGAACATAATAAAAGCCATCAATAAAAGCGGCTGATGCCAGTTTAGCCAAATTGTGGTACCCATTTTTATTCTTTGCCAATAAAACAACCTGATAACCATTATCCTTAACAGATTTATCAAGATGATTTTCGCATACGTTGAATTCACAGCCAACGATCGGTGTGATCGGGTTTTCCGCTTCTTTGTTGTGCTTTAATACCTCCTTCACAAAAACAAAGGCTCCCATCATATTTCCCGTATCGGTCAGGGCAATAGCCGGCATCTTATTTTCAATAGCGGATTTTACCAGTCCTGCAACACTGGAGGTTGATTGTAAAATAGAATATTGAGAATGGTTATGCAGGTGGGCAAATGAGGCATTCTCAAAGGCTTCCTTCACCTCAGTACTCATGGTTGGACCCGAGACGGCTGAGGCTTTATTCTTATTCTTTATCTTATCACTTTCCTTTTTTAAATTGAGGTGTTTTAATCCGGCAGGTTCAAACGCTTGGGGATTATTCGTTGTAAAATCAACAAAATATGAACTGTCTACCTGTAATTCTTCATAGGTGTAATTTCCATTTCGAATTAATTCAAGAAAACAACGAGTCGTTGCCTCCACATCAGCCGTGGCATTATGTGCTTCCCCAAAGGGCTGATTGAACAACTTTTCATGCAATTCGGTAAGTGTAGGCAATTTAAACTTGCCATAACGCCCTCCGGGTATTTCACATAAGAGCGCTGTCTTCTCCGTACAGGTGTCCAGAACTGGTAATTCATTTAAGGAAGAAGAAAGCTGAGCTCTGTGAAATTCAGCACCCATAATATTCAAATCAAAATTCAAATTTTGACCAACCACAAATTTGGTTTGTGAGAGGGCCTCATTAAATAAATTCAGTACCTCAGTAAGAGGTTTTCCCTGATCAATGGCCAGCTCTGTTGAAATTCCATGAATCTGTTCCGCATCATAAGGAACCTTATAATTTTCGGGAATGATCAGATAATCTTCATGAGAGATCATTTTTCCCATTGCATCGTGCAACTGCCAGGCAATCTGAACACATCTCGGCCAGTTATCCACATCGGTTATGGGCGCATTCCAGTTCTTAGGTAAACCTGTAGTTTCAGTGTCAAAAATCAAATACATGCGGCAATCTGTTTTGTGAAGATATCAAAGGCTAAAAGTAAGTATTTAGTCCATGCTATGAATCCTTGAAACAGGTATTTTTATCAACAATACCCATCAAATGTTAATAGCTTTATTTTTTAGCAGAGGCCCTGAGTAAGAGCATAATAATAATCTTATTTTTTATCGTGCATTCAATAATATTTACTATTTTTGCGCCCTACTTCGAGAAAGTAGCATTAATATATTAATAACTTAGGTCGAGAACCTAAAAATTTAAAAAAGTATGTCAGTAAAAATTAGACTACAAAGACACGGTAGAAAAGGAAAACCATTTTATTGGATCGTAGCAGCAGACTCACGTTCAAAAAGAGATGGTAGATCTTTGGAAAAATTAGGAACTTACAATCCAAACACAAATCCGGCAACCATCGATTTAGATGTGGACGGAGCTGTAAAATGGCTTCAGAATGGTGCACAACCAACTGATACGGCCAGAGCAATTCTTTCTTATAAAGGAGCTCTTTTGAAAAACCACCTGGTAGGAGGTGTTAAAAAAGGTGCCTTAACAGAGGAACAAGCTGAATCTAAATACCAAGCTTGGTTAGAAGAAAAGGCGTCAAAAGTTTCTGCAAAAGAAGGGAAACTTGCCAAGGCTGAAGAAGATGCAAAAACAGCTATTTTAGAAGCTGAGAAAGCAGTGAATGCAAATCGTAAAGCAGCAGCTGAAGAAGCTGAGAACGAAGCAATCAAAGCAGAAGCGGATGCAAAAGCAGCAGCTGAGGCGGCAGCGAAAGCAGAAGAAGCAGTGGAAGATGATACTCCTCAAACTATTGATGAGGCAGCTGAACAAGCAAAAGAAGAAGAAAAATAAAAATTTTTCAACGTTTACAAAAAAACCTGATATGAATGTATCAGGTTTTTTTATTTTACATTTGTTTGATTTGAATTTCCTAAGAAATGAAAAAAGAGGATTGTTTTTATCTCGGTAAAATTGCGAAGAAGTACAGTTTTAAAGGTGAAGTAGTATTGAAATTAGATACTGATGAACCGGAAATATATGAAAACCTGGAAGCCATCCTGATAGATTTTGGCAATAACATGGTGCCTTATTTTATTGAAAAAAGTTTATTTCAAAAAGGAAACCAGCTCCGCATTCAATTCGAAGAAGTTTATTCCGAACAGGAGGCTGATAAGATCTTAAAAAAAGACGCTTATTTACCTTTAAACTTGTTGCCTAAATTAGAAGGGGATCAGTTCTATTACCACGAAATTACAGGCTTTATACTTGAAGACGTCCATTTCGGCACTATTGGAACAATTGATTCAATCAATGATTCATCCTCCCAACCCCTGTTTGTTATTAAGACCGATTCCGATGACATCCTCATCCCTATGGTAGACGATTTTATAGAAAAAATCGATCGAAAAAACAAAAAGGTGATTGTAAAAACACCTGAAGGATTAATAGATATGAACCGAGAATAACAAGATGCCAAGTTCAACATTTACATTCAAAGAATTTAAAATTGAGCAAGATCGTTGTGGCATGAAGGTCGGTACTGATGGCGTTTTACTTGGCGCATGGACACCCATAGAAAACAATGTCAATTCTATATTGGACATTGGAACTGGAACAGGCCTCATCGCTCTTCAGCTCGCACAACGAAGTGAAGTTGAAATCATTGACGCCATTGAAATAGAACCGAATGCATTTGAACAGGCTGTCGAAAATTTTGAAAACAGCGACTGGGCCGACCGACTCTTTTGCTACCATGCTTCTTTACAGGAATTTGCTGAAGAAATGGATGAAAAATATGACTTGATCGTTAGCAACCCTCCATTTTACAACGATACTTTCAAAAAACTGGATGAGAAAAGAGCCATGGCACGCCATACCCAGGAATTGAATTTTGAAGATCTTTTATCAGGTATAAAGGAACTATTATCCGATAAGGGAACGGCTGCCGTGATCATTCCTTTTAAAGAAGAGGCTCAATTTCTTGGAACAGCGAAAAAACGGGACTTATTCCCTGCCAAGATTAGCAGGTACAGCGGTCATGAGGATACCGAGTTAAAAAGGAGCCTTATTCAATTGTCTCATAGCCAAATTACCCCAAAGGAAGATTCTTTCTTTTTGGAACACAGCCGTCATGTATATGCTGAACATTATAAAAATCTTGTCAAAGATTTTTATCTGAAGTTATGATTTCTGATTCTTTGGCACGTTTTCTAAAAGCAATGATGACCGCTGCCGTAAAGAACATCAACAAGCCATAGGTCAGAGGAACGATCGTGTATTCAGGCTTTTGAAGAATCAAGGTGGCAATTGTAATAGCCAGCGTTCCATTTTGTATTCCCGATTCGATCGAAATAGTAACCGCTTGATTTCTTGGCAACCTGAAGATAATTGCCAGTAGATATCCAGCCAGCATGGTAGAAATATTCAGCAAAATAGACGGCCAGCCAGCTTGAGAAAAATAGGCTACAAATTCATTTCTATTGCTGTAAGTAACCCCAACCACCACAAGGATAAACAGCACCATCGAGGCTTTTTTTACCGGCTTTTCAACCTTAAAGGCAAATTCTGGATACTTTCTATTGATAAACATCCCAATTAAAACCGGAATAATGATAATCACAAACAACTGTTTCAAAGTTGCCATAAAATCTAATTTCATCGCTTGTGATTCATCTAAAAAAACATCAAATCCGATATTCATAATAAATGGAATTGTCAAAAAGGAAAGCAGACTTGCAATAGCTGTGAGTGATACCGATAAAGCCAGATCTCCTTTTGCCAGATAACTGATCATATTTGATGTAGCTCCTCCGGGACATGAGGCAATAAGCATGATCCCAATAGCGATTACAGATGACAAATCGAAAAAATAAGCGATACAAAACCCAATTATTGGTAACAAGAGCAACTGGCTGCATAGTCCAATAATAATGGCCTTAGGATACTGTACGACTCTTTTAAAATCAAAAATTGTCAAAGACAAACCCATTCCGGTCATGATGATAAATAAAGAAATCGCCAGAATGATTCCAGTGATAGAATTCATAGCAAAATAGTTAGGTTATTGATTAGAAATTCAAGTTACAACTTTTCTGCAAACCGAAATCTCCAATAAAAGAAGGCTATTAAGCTCCTAAATTATGCGGATTATAACCCAAATAATCAACCTCTTTCTCATTGAAATGTAGCTTGTAATTTTCTAATTCCTTTAAAATTGGTTCGTATACTTCTTTGCTGATTGGAAGTTGAACTCCAGGACTTTTTATGTCACCATTCAAAATACTTAAAGAAGCAATCGCAACAGGTAAGCCTACCGTTTTCGCCATGGCAGTATAGGTTTGATCTTCTCCTAACACAACCATATTCGATTCGATCTGCCTTTTTCTGCCATCCAGTTCAAATCCAAATTTATGATACATCACGATCATATCCTTATCTTCCTTCTGCAAGGTCCATTTATCCATTAGAATTTTTTGAAGGATCTGAGCTGGTGTAGCATCTCTAAGTCCGACAATTTTTTCTGAATTGAATATATCCAATTCGAGCAATTTATCCCAAATAACATCATCCTGATCTATTTTAAGATAATGACGAAGTTTCAATTCCACTGAATCATGAGGTTTATAGGGCAGGAATGAATTGGTAAAATCTCTGTAACTCATAGATTCCGATCCTTCCATGGTATAACTGTCATCGGTCATTCCCAACTGCACAAAAATATTCCATGCCCTGGAAAAACCAACCCTTCGAATAGTTCCTCTGTATAAGGTAAGGACATCCTGAAGGCCGTACACTTCTTTATAATTCAGGGAATCTCTGTTGGCCAATGCTTCAAATTTCCCATAGCCTTCAAT
Source organism: Lutimonas sp. (assembly GCF_051011215.1). Classification (NCBI taxonomy): domain Bacteria; kingdom Pseudomonadati; phylum Bacteroidota; class Flavobacteriia; order Flavobacteriales; family Flavobacteriaceae; genus Lutimonas; species Lutimonas sp. The sequence continues at coordinate 15,864 of NZ_JBPCUJ010000040.1, read as the reverse complement.
GGATAAAAATTCAGTCCTTCTAAACAATTTATGGTAGGGAATATATTTGTACTTGCCTTCCTGAATAAATTTAGCGACACCTCCTTGCCCCGCAACAACGACATTCCTGGGGTTCCAGGTGAATTTATAATTCCACAGGTTATTATCGCTTTCAGGCGCTACTAAACCACCTGTAAAGGATTCAAAAAGCAACATCTTTCCTCCATTATCTTTAATCCGATCAATGACCTGCATGGCGCTCATATGATCAATTCCAGGATCAAGACCAATTTCATTCATAAAGACAAGTCCTTTCTCCTTCACCTCGGCATCCATAGCCATCAGATCCTTGGAAATATAAGAAGCCGTCACCAAATGCTTAGACAGTTCCAGACAATCCTTGGCGATTTCCAGATGAAACCTCGCTGGAAGCATTGAAATAACAATAGCTGCATCCTTCACCAACGCTTTTCTCTTTTCAACATCAAAAATATCAAGTTCAACGATGCTGGCATTCTCATGTCCCTGGGTTAATTTTTTCGCATTTTCAATGGAAATGTCTGCAATAATAATCTTTAAATTTTCCGAAAAAGATTTTTCCAAAAGATACCTTACAAGGGCTGAAGAAGACCTCCCGGCTCCAACAATTAAAATTCGTCTCATATGCGATGTCTAGTTTATTCAAATGTAATTAAAATTGGGAATACGCCTTCTTTCCCAGTGCCTATTTTTTTCGAATAATTATTTCTTATTCACCTCAATTAAAACCTTCCGATTTGCCGCAAAAATGTGGTTTATTCGTTAAATTTGCCCTATCCATAAAATAGTTACATGAATACTAAAATTTCGGGTACAGCAGCCTTCTTAGGACTTATAACAGTTATTATAGGGGCTTTCGGAGCGCATTCCCTCAAAGAAAAATTGGATCCAGAAGCGCTTCAAAGTTTTGAAACCGGTGTTAGATATATGATGTATCACGTTTTAGCATTGCTTTTAATTGCCAATGCCAATGGCTTATCTGAAAAAACCAAGCTGATTGTTTCCGGATTCTTTTTTTTAGGGATTCTCTTTTTCTCAGGTTCCATTTTTATCATAACCACCAGTGTGGTTGAAGCAAGACAAATATGGTTCATTACCCCTCTTGGAGGCTTATTCTTTATTCTGGGATGGTTAATAACTGGTCTTTCTTTTTTCAGATCCACTTCTAAAAATTAAACAGATCTCTGTATTTAACCGATTATCTTCATAAGTTTTTTTCAATAGACATGGATTATTCATCAATTTAAGAAAAGAACTGAATCACTCACAATTTAGCCTTTCTATTAATAATTAATAGTAATTAGGTTTTGTTCCTCACTTAATTCTCATTAATTTTAAGAGATCAAATTTTCGCCATCACAACGAAAACGTTATCGTAAATAAGCATGTGAACCATGACAAAAATCATAAAAGCGAAGTAACGTTAATCCGTAAATTTGTTGAAGAAATCAAAAACAATTAACACTTAAATTTTGACTTATGGAAGTTCTAACAAAATCAGTAATTAGCTCACTTGAAGATTTAGGAATAAAGAATCCTAAAGAAATTATTTACAATCCATCATACGATGAATTATATAAGTATGAAATGTCACCTTCTTTAGAAGGATATGAAAAAGCTTACGATACCGAATTAGGTGCTGTAAACGTAATGACAGGTAAATTTACAGGTCGTTCTCCAAAAGATAAGTTTATTGTTAAGGATGATGCAACAAAAGATACATTGTGGTGGACTTCTGAACAAGCACCAAATGACAACAAACCAACAACTCAAGCCGTTTGGGATGAATTGAAAGAATTAGTTCTTGATGAATTATCCGGTAAAAAATTATATGTAGTTGATGCTTTTTGCGGTGCCAATGAAGACACTAGATTAAAAATTAGATTTATTGTAGAAGTTCCTTGGCAGGCTCATTTTGTTACAAACATGTTTATCAGACCTACTTCTGAAGAATTAGAAACTTTTGGAGATCCAGATTTCGTAGTGATGAATGGTTCTGAAACTCAAAATGACAATTGGAAAAAACATGGTTTAAATTCTGAAGTGTTTACGATGTTTAATCTTACCGAGCAAATGCAAATAATCGGTGGAACCTGGTATGGTGGTGAAATGAAAAAAGGAATGTTCGCAATGATGAACTATTTCTTACCTCAAAGAGGAATTTCTTCTATGCACTGTTCTGCTAATGTTGGTAAAGACGGTAAAACTGCTATTTTCTTCGGATTATCAGGAACTGGTAAAACAACCCTTTCTACAGATCCAAACAGAGCCTTAATCGGTGATGATGAACACGGTTGGGACGATGAAGGTGTCTTTAACTTTGAAGGTGGATGTTATGCCAAAACTATTGACTTATGTCATGAAGCTGAACCAGACATCTATGATGCCATTAAAAGAGATGCTTTACTTGAAAATGTTACTGTTGACGAAAGTGGAAAGATTGATTTTACTGATGGATCAGTAACTCAAAACACAAGAGTTTCTTACCCTATTTATCATATTGACAATATTGTAAAACCAGTTTCTAAAGCGGGTCACGCAAATAAAGTTATATTCTTAACAGCAGATGCTTTTGGAGTAATGCCTCCAGTATCCAAGTTGACTCCAGAGCAAACTAAATATCACTTCCTATCAGGATTTACAGCTAAATTAGCTGGTACTGAAAGAGGTGTTACAGAACCGACTCCTACGTTTTCAGCTTGTTTTGGTGAAGCCTTCTTAACCTTACACCCAACAAAATATGGTGAAGAACTAGTGAAAAAAATGGAAGAACATGGCGCTGAAGCTTATTTGGTAAATACTGGTTGGAATGGTACAGGAAAAAGAATTTCTATCCAGGATACAAGAGGAATTATCGATAGAATTTTAGACGGTTCTGTTGACAGAGCTGAAACTAAAATAATCCCTGTATTTAATTTAGAAGTTCCTACTTCTTTAGAAGATGTACACGATGAAATTTTAGATCCTAGAGATACGTACGAAGATGCAGCAGAATGGGATAAAAAAGCTAAAAAATTAGCTGGTTTATTCGCAAAAAACTTCGAAAAATACACAGATAATGAAGAAGGAAAAGCACTCGTTGCTGCCGGACCACAATTAGATTAGAACATTGTAATCAAATTAAAGTGTGTATCGATTTTTTTCGATGCACACTTTTTTTTGCTTAAAACTCAAATTTAAGCTGAACATCGATCACTTTTTCATTTTTATGATCCGTATTGTTCAGATTTGATACTGATATCCCCAGTAATCTTACAGAATCCTTGAGAGCATCCTGGTACAATAATTCTCTCACTGTTTGCAGAAGAATGTCTTTATCCTTAATAAAATAGGCCAAGGTTTTACTTCTCGTCTGCAGCGTAAAATCACTATACTTTATCTTTAATGTAATTGTTTTTCCGGCGACTTTGGATTTTTTTAGCCTGTTTTCCAATTCTGTTGCGATGGTTTCCAATCGCTCCATCATATAAATCTCAGAGGTCAAATTTTTCACAAATGTATGTTCGGCAGCCACTGATTTTTGAATTCTGTTGGGTTTTACATCGCTGTGGTGATTTCCACGTACCACATGATAATAATGTTCTCCAGAAGATTTAAAATGATTCTTTAGAAATTCCAGACTTTTAGATTTTAGATCTTTGCCTGTAAAAATCCCTAGCAAGTACATCTTACCTGCGGTTACCTTTCCAATGCCGAAAAACTTTTCTATTGGTAATTCTTCTAAAAAAGCTTCCACTTCCTCAGGGGCTATGGTCTTTTGACCATTGGGTTTATTAACATCTGATGCAATTTTTGCGACAAACTTGCTATTCGATATTCCTGCAGATGCAGCTAAGCCAACCTTTTCAAAAATTTTCCTGCGAATAGCTGTGGCGATGATAGAAGCTGAAGGAATGTTCGCTTTGTTCTGAGTCACATCTAAATATGCCTCATCCAACGACAGAGGCTCCACCAAATCGGTATACTCGTGAAATATTTCCCTGATCTGACCGGAGATCTCTTTATAACGAGAAAATCGTGGCTTTACAAAGATCAAATCAGGACAGTTGCGTTTTGCCTGTGCGCCGCTCATAGCAGACCGAACCCCAAATTTACGCGCTTCATAACTTGCCGCAGCCACCACGCCTCTCTCACCTCCTCCTCCAACTGCTAAAGGTTTCCCTCTGAGCTCTGGATTATCCATCTGTTCCACAGAGGCATAAAACGCATCCATATCAACATGAATTATCTTTCTATGTGGCTTTAAATCCATTCGGTTAAAACTACAAAATAATGCCAAATCTAAGCCGTATTCATCTTAAAAACCCACTAGAAAAATCATAAAAATGACTTACTTTTGCAGCATGTCAAGAAAAAAGAAATTTCATTTATTTGAGAACATAGAGGTCATTGATACTGCAGCAAAAGGGAAAACCGTTGCTAAATCTCCTGACGGAAGAGTGGTTTTTTTAAGCAATGCGGTTCCCGGAGATATTGTTGATATCAGAACGGGTAGAAAAAGAAAATCTTACTTTGAAGGAAAGGCAGTGAAGTTTCATCATTTGTCTGACAAAAGAGTTGACCCGGTCTGCGAACATTTTGGCACCTGTGGAGGATGCAAGTGGCAGCATATGAATTATCAGGACCAGTTAATGTATAAACAAAAAGAGGTCACCAATAACCTCATTAGAATAGGTCATTTAGAACTTCCGGAGGTAACTCCGATTGCCGGGAGTGAAAAAACTTATTTCTACAGAAACAAAATGGAATTTTCCTTTTCCGATTCGCGATGGTTGACAGAGGAAGAATTGAAAAGCGATGTTGAATTTGATGACAAAAATGCCTGTGGATTCCATATCCCGGGAATGTGGGATAAAATTCTCGATATTAAAAAGTGTCATCTTCAGGAAGAGCCCAGTAATGCCATTCGAAATTCAGTGAGGGATTTCGCCATAGAAAACAACATTTCTTTTTTCAATCCAAGGCAGCAAAGCGGGATGCTTAGAACCATGATGATCCGAATAAGTTCCAATGGAGAGATCATGCTGGTCATCCAATTTTTTCACGAAGATGTAGAAAAACGCGAATTACTATTAAATTTTATCAAAAAGACTTTTCCGGAAATAACATCTCTACAATATATTATCAATCAAAAAGGAAACGATTCCATCTATGATCAAGACGTTATACTGTTTAGTGGTCGAGATCATATTTTTGAAGAAATGGAAGGCTTGAAGTTTAAAATTAACGCCAAGTCATTTTACCAGACAAATTCTTCACAAGCCTATGAATTGTATAAAATTGGGAGAGATTTTGCCAATTTAAAAGGAGATGAAATAGTGTACGACTTGTATACCGGTACAGGGACCATTGCGCAATTTGTGGCTTCAAAAGCTAAAAAAGTAGTCGGAATTGAGGCCGTTCCCGAAGCAATTGCAGATGCCAAAGAAAATGCCCGAGAAAATAAAATTGACAATACGGTTTTCCATGTCGGCGATATGGCAAAAGTTTTTACTGAAGATTTTATTCAAACCAACGGTACTCCTGATCTTATCATAACAGATCCCCCAAGAGATGGCATGCATCAAAAAGTAGTTGCCCAGATTTTAAATATCTTACCCGAAAAAGTTGTTTATATTAGCTGTAATTCTGCGACGCAGGCCAGAGATTTATCACTTATGAAGGAGCTATATACCATTGAGAAAACACAGGCTGTAGATATGTTCCCTCAGACGCATCATGTGGAAAATGTCGTATTGTTAAAACGGAAAAATTAAGGATGAGAAAAATTTACAGCAGTCTTTTTATGCTTATACTTTTAGTCATCATTCCGGGCTGTGAACGCGATGAGATCTGTCTAGAAGATATTACACCAAAACTAATCGTACGTTTTTACAATAATGATATACCAAGTGAAGTAAAATCTGTGATTAACCTAAAGGTTGAAATTGAAGGTATTGATGGAGAATACACCAATGAATCAATTAGTTTACTTACTGATTCTATTGCAATACCCTTAGTGGTTACAGAAAATCAAACAAAATTTATTCTCACCTTGCAAGGTGACACCTCGGCGGGAACAGAAGATAATATAGATACCCTTTTTGTATCCTATGATCAACAGGACCTCTTTGTTTCCCGTTCTTGTGGTTACAAGACTGTTTTCAATAATGCCAACCCTGTTATTAATAATGATAATGACAATTGGATGAAAGAATTGGAGATCACCAAGGACCCTCTAGAAATAATTGATGAAAATAAAGCGCATGTCAAGATATATCATTAGCCTTTTCGTTTTATTAGCATCCTCACCTCTTTGGGCTCAATTGGGTAAAGAGGCAAAAGATACTGTTACCTACAAGGACAGGTATGGTATCAGGGTGGGAATTGATGTGGTTCGGCCCGTGGTATCTGCTTTTAGTGATGATTCTAACGGTTTTGAAATTGTTGGTGATTACAGGGTATCAAAAAGATTCTATATCGCCACTGAGTTGGGGTATCGAGACCAAACTACTCAGGAAGATTTTTTTAACTTTTCTACCAAGGGGGAATATGTAAAACTGGGAGTCGATTACAATGCCTATAAGAATTGGATTGGCATGGAAAACATGATCGTGGTTGGACTGCGTTATGGATTTAGCACATTTAACCAGCAAGTGAATGATTACTTGGTAAATACAGATCCATTTGTACCCAATCGAATCGAATCGGACCTCGAAACCTTCGATGGCTTGTCTGCTCATTGGCTGGAATTTGTTATTGGACTTAAGGTAGAAGTTTTACACAATATATTCTTAGGAGTATCATTTAGAGGGAACACCATGTTAAGCTCTACACAACCAGACAATTTTAAAAATTTATATGTGCCCGGTTTTGAAAGAGTCTTTGTCAATAACAATGGTTTTAGTTTTAACTACACGGTGTCCTATTTAATTCCCTTGTATCGAAAATAAATTCAAGAGATGAACAAGAATATCATATCACTGTTTTCTTTTGGTCTGCTGCTGATTTTAATAGGTGCTGTTGGAACCTTTTTTGCCTGGGACCAGGCAATGATTTTTATAGGCCTGGGACTTACCTTTGAATCATTGGCCCTTTTATTCTTTGCCTGGAAAAGATTAAAAAATAAATGAATTATTCAAATCCCGCATCCATTGTAGTTGCCTCTGTTATGGTTACCGTGCTTTCATTAAAAGTAAAAGAAGACTGTTATTATTGTTTTCTTGGAATGTTTATTATCGGTCTTATTTTATTTATATTTGGTCTGTCAAAATATTGGAGACGACGTAATGGCTAAGAAAAAATTAAATAATTTATCTGACCTCGGTGGATTTGTTTTCTCAACAAATAAAGAAGAGGACTTTTCTTCTTTATCAGAAGAATCAACCGAAATACTGGACGCTAAAGATCAGCAATTGGAAGCTCATTTTTCAAATAAAGGTCGTGGAGGCAAAACTGTTACTGTTATTTCCGGTTTTATCGGGCCCTCATCAGACTTAAAGTCACTGGCCAAACTGTTAAAAACCAAATGTAGTGTTGGAGGTTCTGTAAAAGATGGTGAGATCATTATTCAAGGAAAACATCGGGATAAAATAATGACCATTCTACAAAAAGAAGGCTATCAAGTAAAAAGAGTTGGTGGGTAATTCCCAGACTCTATCACATTTAAAGATTATTTCATTTATGCGCACCATAGGTCCTTCTGAACTCATTCTTAACCCTGATGGCAGTATCTATCACATCAATTTAAAACCGGAACACATTGCCCCATTGGTTATTTTTGTAGGTGATCAGAACCGGGTAGAAAGGGTCGCCAGTCATTTTGATACGATTGAATTTACAACCCAGAAAAGAGAATTTAAAACTATTATAGGAACCCTTAATGGCAAAAGAATAACAGTTATTTCAACAGGAATTGGTCCCGATAATATCGATATTGTTTTAAATGAGATTGATGCATTGGTAAATATTGATTTAAAAACCAGAACCGTCAAAAAAGAAATGACAAGTCTTCAGATTGTACGAATGGGAACCTCTGGATCCTTACAGGCTGAAATTCCGGTTGATTCAATTGTTTTAGGTAAATATGGACTGGGGTTTGATGGAGTTCTTCACTTTTATGATCATCAGGGCATCTTAGAAAACGACATAGAAAATGCGTTTATCAAGCATTGCAACTATTCCGATAAAAAAGCAAGGCCTTACATCGTTCAAAATAGTGAGGTTTTGGAAAACAAACTGATTTCGGATTCAGTATTTTCAGGAATAACAGCTACCTCAGGTGGTTTTTACGGACCTCAGGGAAGAATATTACGCCTTTCTTTAAGTGATGATCATTTAAATAAGAAGATCGAATCCTTTCAATACAATGAGGTCAGAATTACGAATTTTGAGATGGAAACTTCAGTTATTTACGGATTATCTAAATTACTGGGACACAAGGCTATATCAATGAATGCTATCATCGCAAACCGAGTAAATTTAACTTTCAGTAAAGATCCTTATGCCGCCGTCGACAACATGATCAAATACACTCTCGATCGCTTGACTTCATAATTCTTTTGACCCATTTATACTAAACAATTTTTTTATACGTTATAATAGCAATCTCCCTTGATTATTATTAATGAAAAATTAAACCTATGAAAAAGTTAGCCTATTTATTAGTTTTTATTTTCGCAACAGCAAGTTTAGCTTCCTGTGGTGGATCAAGTGCGAGTTGTGTTGAATCAGACAAGTACATTATTAAAAATATGAAATTTGAGAATCAGGAAATGGTTCTTTCCAAAAAATTCAAAAGCAGTGATGAGATCATCAACTAATTTTGAGATGTATAAAATGAAGAAAACCGTCAGTTGAAACTGACGGTTTTTTTTTGCGCAAAAAATAAAAAAAGAAATCTCTTGCCACAATTGATAGACTTTGTAATTTTGCACAAACCTAAACACAATGCCAAATACCAAGTATATTTTTGTTACAGGGGGTGTGAGTTCATCTCTTGGAAAAGGAATTATTGCTGCCTCTTTAGCAAAACTATTACAATCAAGCGGTTTTTCTGTTACCATTCAGAAACTGGATCCATATTTAAATGTAGACCCCGGAACCTTAAATCCTTATGAACATGGGGAGTGTTTTGTGACCAATGATGGTGCAGAAACAGATCTTGACCTTGGTCATTATGAACGGTTTCTTAATATCCCTACTTCACAGGCCAACAATGTTACTACCGGACGCATTTATCAAACGGTGATTAATAAGGAACGAAAAGGCGATTATTTAGGGAAGACGGTGCAGATTATTCCTCATATTACGAATGAAATCAAACGAAGAATAAAAATCCTGGGGCAAACAGGTGAGTACGATATCGTGATCACAGAAATTGGCGGTACGGTTGGCGACATTGAATCATTACCCTATATTGAAGCTGTTCGCCAATTGAAATGGGACCTTGGTCAGGAAAATGCCATTGTCATTCACTTAACGCTCATCCCTTATCTAGCAGCTGCCAAAGAGCTTAAAACCAAACCCACACAACATTCTGTGAAAGAACTGATGCAGAGTGGAATCAGTCCTGATATTTTGGTATGTCGTACTGAACATCATATTGGAGATGATATTAAAAGAAAACTTGCTTTATTTTGCAATGTTGATAAGAATGCAATTATTGAATCCATAGACGCTAAAACCATCTATGACGTTCCTAATCTGATGCTTGGAGAAGGATTAGATAAAGTAGTTCTCAATAAACTTGGACTAAAAGCGACAAAGAAACCTGTTCTTACCCGATGGAACCAATTTCTCGATCATTATAAAAATCCGGAAGGAACCTTGGACATTGGATTGGTTGGAAAATACATTGAATTACAGGATGCCTATAAGTCTATTCTTGAGGCATTAGATCATGCCGGTGCCCATAATAAACTGAAAGTCAATATACACCCGATTCATTCTGAAGATTTGAATGAGAATAATGCTGATGAGAAATTAAAAGGTCTCAAAGGTTTGGTGGTTGCTCCGGGATTTGGAGATCGAGGAATCGAAGGGAAAATTGCTGCTGTAAGATATGTCAGAGAGAACAACATACCTTTTCTTGGAATTTGCCTTGGCATGCAAATGGCAGTGATCGAATATGCGCGTAATGTGTTAAATCTAAAAGAGGCCAACTCCACAGAAATGAGTATTAACACAGCCCATCCTGTCATTGACATCATGGAAGATCAAAAGATGGTTACTGAGAAAGGAGGTACTATGAGATTGGGTGCCTGGGATTGTAAATTGGTCAAAGACTCTAAAGCTTATGACATATACAAGGAGGATCTAATAAGTGAAAGACACAGACATCGTTACGAATTTAATAACGACTATTTGGAAAAATTGACCGCTGCCGGCTTAAAGCCAACCGGTTACAATCCAAAAACCGGTTTGGTTGAAATTGTAGAGATCCCGGAACACAAATGGTTTGTGGGAGTGCAATACCATCCGGAATACAAAAGTACGGTACTAAATCCGCATCCATTATTTGTTGATTTTGTGTCTGCATGTAAAGAATAAAAAAAACGACCCTGAGGGTCGTTTTTTTTATGCAATTAATGAGAAGTACTTTCTTCTTTTGTTGCTGAATTTTCAGCGACTTCAATTTCTTTCAATTCCATCTTGCATTTAGGGCAGTCCCCATTTTCTTTATAGGTTTTATCTCCTTCACATTTCATCGGACATTGATAGGCAGACATCGCCATTTCATAACCATAATCCTTCGGCTCTTCTTCTTGATCCCCAATCGGATCAGATGAATCTTGTTGTTCAATCTCTTTTTTATCCATATCAGTTTCTTTTTTGGGCGTATCACAAGAAACTATGAACAAAAAGGAAACAAAAAGGAAACCGAATAATTTAAGTGCTGCATTCATTGAAATTCATTTTAAAATAAAAAACAAAGATACGTTAAAAGAAATCCACCTAAAGACAAGACAGGATTATTTAAAAAAACCAGTGCATGGTCTCATAAAATTCCATTCTAAAAAAAGAATTCTCTATTTTTAGAATTCACGCGTATCAAGTCAAAAAAGGGACTCTTAACCGAACGCATTTATCGCCGTAGTAAGCATTATCGCCAGTGCTATAATGAGGGCCATTATTTTATCTAACATCTGTAACATAGTACCAAATGTAGGACATTTCGTGTTGTAAGAATTTTAAATAATTGTTAAATTATTTCTTTTGAAGTTAACTGATTATAATAGAACGCCGGCAACAATAACAACACAAAAAGAGGATGGATTAAAAACCTTCTTATATAAATAGCAAATAAATATCCATCGGCCAGTTCTCCCTTTAAAATAACAAAAAAGGTGATGGATAATAAGACAAAGGCAATGAGGTAAAACTTCAAAGAAAATAGTACAAAATTCTTATTCTGGAAGGCGACATAAATAATCAATAATGATATCAGCGTATTTAAACCATATCTAAAAATCAGTGATATCAACAGTTTGGAACCACTAAAAACAGGGATAGGCTCATACAGATAATCATTCTTAAAATAATTTATAAAAGGATCGTAAAATAATACTTGTTCAAAACCTCTCACCAGCACCAATAAAAAGAATAAAAACAAAATAATGATGACACGATATTTCTTATCCATTTTTACTTTTATTCAAGTTAGAAAAAAACTTCACCCAAGTGACCCACAGAACAAATGTTAATCCATAAATGATGGATGGAAACAACAAGTCATGAAGGATGGTTTGATACTCAGGATATTTATAATACAAAATACTTAAGGCAATGATTCTAAGTATATTGACTATATAAATCAGAACACTTCCAAAAAGACCGAATAACAAGGTATTTATAAAATTCCCTGAAAAGGCAATTATAAAAGAAAGAAACAGAATAATGATGCTCACAGAGTTACAACCTTCTATAATGCGAGAGACATAGTTTCCATTGAGAATAAATTTTATGGATAACTCTTCTGTATGCTGTTCAATTTCTGCTTCGTACCCCAACATTCTAGCCGTGTTTCGCACATGATATGCAATTGAGGTAGTAACAGGAGAACAAACAAAAACATCTGTTCTTTGCTGGGTTTTGTTTAAGTAAAATGAATATGCTCCAAAAAGAATAAAATAGGTAGCAAAGAATTTTATTAAAAAAACAATTATGGCTTTATTTTTTTGCAAAGATTAAATATTTTTACGTCTCAAATTTATAGGAAAGATTTAGATAAAATGAATTTCAAAAGCAAAATTTCTCAAATAATTGAAAATGATCTACAAACGGATGCTAAACTGCAGCAAATATGTGATGTTCTAAAAAATAATTATCCTCATTTTCATTGGGTCGGTTTCTATTTTATCAATGGAACTAAACAAGAATTAAAATTAGCCCAATTCGCAGGGACACCTACAGAACACACAATTATTCCTTTTGGAAAAGGAATTTGTGGTCAGGTGGCTGTAAGCAACAAAAATTTTATCGTTCAAGATGTGTCGGAACAAGACAATTATATTTCTTGTGGAATTGATGTCAAGTCTGAAATTGTCATTCCTATCTTTCAAAAAGACAAAAATATTGGCCAGATAGATATTGACTCACATGACAAATCACCATTTACAAAAGAAGATGAAGAATTGCTCGAATATATCTGTGAAAAAGTAGCTACATTAAATCTCGATGGAATAATTAACCAGCCTCCATTCTAAATCTTATTATCAGTGACGATATAAGTGTAATCACTGCTATAACAGCAATGGAATAAGTGATCCCAAACATATCCGCCACTACTCCCGTTAGAACAGCACCAATTGCATAGCCCAGATCTCGCCACAATCTGAATACCCCGATGCTTTCCGCTCTTTGAACCGGGCTTGTATAGGAAGCGATTCCTGCCAAAAAAGTAGGATATACCAAGGCGGTACCTATCCCCAGAACAATTGATAGGAGAACAAAAGGCAAAAATGTTGTTGTAAAGGCCATAAAACCCAGGGCTATTCCCTGTAAAAGCATACCCCAAAACAAAAGAGTTCTTTTTGGAAGGATATCTGCGAGTCTCCCCGTAAAAAGCTGACCGACACCCCAGACCGCAGGATAAACTGACACAATCATTCCAATTTGTTCCAAATCAAACTGAAGACTGGCAAGAAGAATCGGAAACAAGCCCCATACCATACCGTCATTTAGATTATTTACCATTCCCGCCTGCGTAATTGAACCAAGGTTTTTATTGGCCCAGGTTGTTTCCCAAAAAACGCGATTCATCTGATCCGTTGAATCCTGCTCAGATTCCACAGCAACATGATGCCTTGTATCTTTTATAAAGAAAATGGAAAACAATAAGCCAAGAATTGAAAGAAGGATTCCTATATAAAATGGGTATGGACTCAAACCATAATTCGAGGCCACCCATCCTGTCAAAAACGCCACCGCTCCAACGGCCAAATACCCGGCAGATTCATTAAATCCCATAGCCAGGCCTCGATTCTTTTCTCCGACCAGATCAATTTTCATTACAACGGTGCTTGACCAGGTCAATCCCTGGTTAATTCCCAACAATAAATTGGCAAATATGACCCAAGACCAATTCGGTGCATAAATTAAAATCAAAGGAATAGGAAGGGCAATTATCCAGCCCAGGATGAGTAATTTTCTCCTACCTATCCGGTCCGAAAGCACTCCGGTAAAATAATTAGTGATTGCTTTGGAGACACCAAAAATAATAATGAAGGACAGAATCGCAGTATGCACCGTCAGATGAAACTTCTCTTCAGCCAGCTGTGGTAAGATCGTACGCTCCATCCCTACCATTCCTCCAACAAAAGTATTCACAATGACAAGCAAGACAAATTGCTTCCAATTACTTCTAAGACCTAAAACTACTTTCTTCAAAGTGTACTTATTTTTTACTTAATATTGAACTATGGCGTTGGCTAAGTCTTGTCAAATATAGGCTTTCTGAAAATCTTCTCTCCACCTGATTTCAATCGTCCGTTTTTATCTTTCTCAAATCCCCTGAAAAACAACTTCCTATTGTCACTATTTATTCTTAAAACTTACAGATTATCTTGTTCCAATTGATTGTTGATCAAGATTGTTTTCTTACTTTTGCGAAAAATCTTCAACAAGAATTATGAGCAAGAGTATAAAAGTAAAATCGGCGCTGATTTCCGTATTTCACAAAGACGGATTAGAACCTATAGTGAAAAAGTTAAACGATCTTGGAGTAACTATTTATTCTACAGGAGGAACCGAGAAATTTATCAAGGATTTAGGAATTGATGTTGTTCCTGTTGAGGAATTAACAAGCTATCCTTCTATACTGGGAGGAAGGGTTAAAACCTTGCATCCCAAAGTTTTTGGAGGTATTCTTGGGAGAAGAGAAAACCAGGGAGATTTATCTCAGTTAAGCGAGTATGCCATCCCGGAAATTGACATTGTTATTGTGGATCTATATCCTTTTGAAAAGACAGTGGCCAGTGATGCTTCAGAACAGGACATCATTGAAAAAATTGACATCGGAGGTATTTCACTTATTCGGGCAGCTGCAAAGAATTTCAAAGATGTAATTTGTGTTTCCAGCATGAAACAATACGATGAATTTCTTGATATCATATCTAAAAACGAAGGAACCATCGAAATAGAAGATCGTAAAAATTTCGCAGCCAAGGCCTTTAGTGTTTCCAGTCATTATGATACGGCTATCTTCAAATATTTAAATCAAGACGCCGGTGAAGTTGAGTTCAGAGCCAGTTTTGACCAGGTGAGCGAATTGAGATATGGTGAAAACCCACATCAAAAAGGATATTTCTTTGGGAATTTAGAGGCTTTATTCGACAAACTTCACGGAAAAGAATTGTCATATAACAATTTACTGGATGTAGATGCAGCTGTAAATTTAATGAACGAATTCAAAGGGGAAGCTCCTACTTTTGCAATTTTAAAGCATAACAACGCTTGTGGTTTGGCACAAAGAGATTCTATTTCACAGGCGTATATCGATGCGCTGGCAGGAGATCCTGTGTCCGCCTTTGGAGGAATTTTAATTGCTAATACTGAAATTGATGTGAAAACGGCAGAAGAAATTCACAAATTATTTTGTGAGGTGGTTATTGCCCCATCGTATCAAAAAGAAGCCCTGGAAATTTTAAAAGGTAAAAAGAATCGAATCATTCTAATTCAGAAAGACATAGCGTTGCCGACTTCTAACTATCGTACTGCTTTGAATGGCGTATTGAGTCAGGAAAAAGATGCCAGAACTGATCGTGAAACCGACTTAAATCAGGCAACAGAAAAAGCTCCTAAACAAGGAGAAATAGACGACCTTTTGTTTGCCTCAAAAATATGTAAGAACACAAAATCGAATACCATTGTTCTGGCAAAAAACAAACAATTATTGGCAAGTGGAACTGGTCAGACATCCAGAGTTGATGCTTTAAATCAAGCGATTATCAAAGCGAACCATTTTAATTTTGACCTGAACGGGTCTGTGATGGCCAGCGATGCATTTTTTCCTTTTCCTGATTGTGTTGAAATCGCAGACAAGGCAGGAATTAATTCAGTAATCCAACCTGGTGGCTCTATAAAAGACAAGTTATCAATTGATTACTGCAATGAAAACGACATGTCTATGGTCTTTACAGGCACACGACATTTCAAACACTAAACTACCTTCAAAAGCATCATTTTTTTGCTTAGAAGGCACCCTCAAAAATCGAACAATACCCCTTAAAAACCAAGCTTTAAAATAGTTCTAACTATTTTAAGGCTTAGGCTTTAAGAATTGGGTAAATTTATTACATTTGTGACATTCACATTACAAACAAGTTAACACGATATCATTTTATGGGGTTTTTTGACTTTATGACA
>NZ_JBPCUJ010000039.1:0-2846 GCF_051011215.1 Lutimonas sp. | reverse complement strand
ACTTTGATTGCATCTAATTGAATTAGATTCATCATAGGAAGAGTTGGTTCTGTACAATAAATCGGACCTTTGTAACCATATTTACACAATGTTGGTAAGAATCCAGTATGATCCAAATGTGCATGTCCAATTACTACTGCATCAAGTTCATCTAATGTTAGATTTAGAGAATCTAATCTAGGATATGCATCCATTGGTGAACGTGCACCAGGATTAATTCCACAATCAATTAGGATCTTACTTTCAGGAGTGGATAGTAATAAGGAAGATCTGCCAACTTGACCAAATCCACCAAGAGTAAAAAGAGAAACTTCAGTTCTCTCAGACAATCTAGGTCTGAAAATTTCATCACCAACTTGTTTAAGCTGTTTACTCCTCTCAGAGGAGTATTGTTTTAGAGTTGAATTGATTGTTTGAATTGTACGAGAAGGTATAGTTGTGGATTTTCTAATGCGTAATTTCCATCCTGTTTTTTCAGTAACTTCAGCATGATTGAATTCTTTTGCATCTCTTTGTAACAACCAAGGTCTTTTTGCTTCAACTGAGACTTCACCAGTAGCTGTATCAAAGAGAGTTCCTTGTAGATTTGCATCTTTTGGAACACATTCTGCAATAATTCGTCTAGCTTCATCTTCAGGTTTTCTAATTGATTCATCAGTTCTTACAACAATTCTTTTTTTGATTACATTTACAAGATTTGATATTGTTTCATTATTTTCCATTAAATAACGAGGAGTATTTGTGTAAAGAGCAATTCGTGGTCCTTCGTATTCTATTTTTGTAACATTTGCTTCTTTGGGAATACTTTGCAGTATGGTGGCCATTATATTTTGGCTAGAAGGTAATTCTTTTTGTTGTTGTTTTCTTTGCATTAAATCACTAAAGTTCGATGACTGCTTTCTTTTGTTCATCGGTCAAAAGACGGAAACCATCTTTATCCATTATTGCGACGTTAATTCCATCGCCAGTACCAATGTTTCTAACTATTGCGGCTTTGACAGCTCTTAGAGCTACTTTTTTTGCTTCTTCAACGGTAAGATCCTCTCGATACTCCTCTTCAAGCAAACCATAGGCTACAGGAGAGCCGCTACCTGTAGTTACATACGATTTCTTTTCTACTGAACCAAACATGTCAATGTTAAACAGTGCAGGTCCGTCTGCGTCATAACCACCAACTAAGATGTCAGCCATAAACGGATAACCTCTGTTTTGATGGAAGATTAGGGAACATAGTCTAGCAAGAGAATGAATTGAGATTGGGGTTTGTTTTTCAACCCTATGAAGATTTGAATGGTATCGTAGGATATCTACAATATTTTGAGCGTCTGCGACTCCGCCTGCCAATGTCAGTCCAGCATGCAAGTCGATTTTTTGAATTTTCATGGTGTTGTTATTTGCAATAAAGTAGCCTGCACTGGCCCTCATGTCGGCACACAAGACGACACCGTCTTTAGCCTTGATACCTACAGTGGTAGTCCCGTGCAGAATTTTTTCTTCAACATTATTTGACAAAAAATACACCTATTAAGATAAAGTAAGTGGCATGTCACCCTTTTAAATAACTTTTTGATCTCGTCAAATCATAAATAATGATAAAAAGTTAAAATCGCATGCAATCTCATTCAATGGAGTTACCCAGATTAATTGAGATTGGTGAGAAGAATATTGCTGATTTTGGGAGATTTCTAAATTCGCTAAATAGGCCGAAAAAAATTTCGCTGGTGTCTGGAACAAATGTTCAAAAGGTTTTAAGGAAAAAAATTGAAAAATCACTGAAATCAAATAAGATTCAATTTGTGTGGCATACATCAAAAGACAACCAAATTGATTCATTGAATCAAATTCAAAAAAATGTAAAAAAAGATGATTCTAGTTTGATTGTGGGTGTCGGCGGAGGCCGTTCTGTTGATACTGCAAAGATGATCTCCTATAACCTGGGTAAGCCGTTTGTTAGCATGCCTACTGCTGCTTCGCATGACGGAATGGCAAGTCCGTTTGTTTCTGTAAAAAGTGAAAAACCACATTCAATAGTCGCATCAGCACCGATGGGAGTTTTTGTAGACATTGATGTGATAAAAAAGGCACCCTCAAGGTTGCTTTCCAGTGGATGCGGAGATCTTATTGCAAACATTATTGCGGTAAAAGACTGGCAACTAGGATACAAAAAGAAAAAGGAATACTATGGCAGGTATGCAGCAGATTTGGCCATGATGAGCGCTAAGATAGTCATGGAGAATTCTTCGGGTTTTGCAGAGAAGGGGTTGGATGCAAGGGTAATTGTCGAAGGCCTAATCAGCGCAGGAGTGGCATCATGTATTGCAGGAAGCAGCAGACCCTGCTCTGGCGCAGAACATCTTTTTTCACATGCGCTTGATCAGATTGCTCCAGGGGTTGGACTACATGGGGAAAAGTGTGGAATTGGAGCTATAATGATGGCGAAATTGCATGGACTGGACTGGAAAAAAATTGTAAAGACATTGAAGGATGTTGGAGCCCCAACAACTGCAAAACAAATTGGTCTTAAACCAGATGTAATAGTAGAAGCTTTGATTATTGCACAAGAATTAAGACCAGAGAGATATACCATTTTAAAAGAAATTAAAATGACTGAAAAAAGAGCAACGAATCTAGCAAAGAGTACTAAAGTAATTTAATTTAAGCAGCTTTTTGTTCAGGTGCTTTTTCTTTTATTTCAGGTTTCTTTTCCTGAGCTTGTTTATTGACATGTGTTTCAACAAAGCTTGCTTTAGTCAAAGTTGGAACAAATTTGAAAATATCTAATTGAATAAAGTGTTTCATTATTTGTAAACCATCTGCACGTAAAATTTCCTCAGGAATTGTAATAC
>NZ_JBPCUJ010000038.1:0-39160 GCF_051011215.1 Lutimonas sp. | reverse complement strand
GTCAAATCTACTGTTTGCATGGAAATTCCCAAATTGTTGAAATGACAATGTCCATCGATCAGGCCCGGAAGAATGGTTGCACCATCCAAATCTAAAGTGTTAACTGATTGGAAACGTTCATTGATTTCTTGAGTACTGCCTATGGCTAGGATACGTTGGTCTTTTATGGCAAATGCCTGTGCCTTCGGAGCTACTTCATTTACAGTATAGATATTGGCATTGGTGATGATGAGATCTGAAGCCTGTTTTTCAGTGGAACAGGAAATAAGCACAAAAGTACCTATCAAGTATATGAGGGGCTTATACATGAGTTAGTTTTAAGTAGTAATTAAAAAGGTAAAGATATAAAAATTAAGATATAACAAGTCCTTTGTGCTTTCCTTCTTTAAGTGTAACTTTGCCCACTTGAAAATAAAAGAATTTCACAGCGACCCGAAAAAGTCTTAAGGTTTTTGTTTTCAAGCTGTTGTGAGGGAAAGTGAATTGTTTAAAATTAGATTTTTCTATTAAAAAGGGAAGATCAAATCAGCATAAATAGAATGAAGTATTATTTCAATGAAATAGAAGCCAAATGGCAAAAGTATTGGAGCGAAAATCAAACGTTCAAAGCCGATAATGAGAGTGATAAAGAAAAGTTTTATGTACTTGATATGTTTCCTTATCCCAGTGGTGCAGGATTACATGTCGGTCACCCTTTAGGATATATTGCTTCCGATATTTATGCAAGATTTAAAAGGCATAAAGGATTTAATGTTTTGCATCCTCAAGGCTATGATTCATTTGGATTGCCTGCTGAGCAATATGCGATTCAGACGGGTCAACATCCGGCTACAACTACGAAAGAAAATATCAAAACCTATAGAAGACAATTAGATCAGATTGGTTTTAGTTTTGATTGGAGCAGGGAAGTAAGAACTTCTGATCCTTCGTATTATAAATGGACGCAATGGATCTTTATCCAGTTATTTGAGTCTTATTACTGTTTGACAGATGACAAGGCCAAGGATATTGCATTCTTGGAAGAAACTTTTGAAAAAGAAGGGAATGCTCATGTAAAGGCTGTAACAGATGATGATGTACGACAGTTTACTTCTGAAGACTGGGCTGGTTTTAATGATCAGGAAAAGGAAGCCGTTCTTTCTCAATACAGATTGACTTATTTATCGGAAACGGAAGTGAATTGGTGCCCGGAATTGGGTACCGTTTTGGCAAATGATGAAATTGTGAACGGTGTTTCCGAACGAGGAGGGTATCCTGTGGTCCGGAAAAAAATGAAGCAGTGGTCGATGCGAATTACGGCCTATGCCCAAAGACTTTTGGATGGACTTCAAAAAATTGATTGGCCACAACCCTTAAAGGATTCTCAAACAAATTGGATTGGAAGATCGGTCGGTGCCATGGTTCGTTTTAATATAGTGGATCACGACGCTTCTTTTCAGGTATTTACTACAAGACCGGATACTATTTTTGGGGTATCTTTTATGACACTTGCTCCTGAACATGAGTTGGTCTCCAAAATCACCAGTGCAGCGCAAAAAGAAAATGTTGAGGCTTATATTTTGGCAACCTCCAAAAGAAGCGAGCGAGATAGAATGGCAGATGTTAAATCCATTTCGGGCGTATTTACGGGAGCCTATGCCCAGCACCCTTTTACCGGAGAGCAAATCCCTATTTGGATAGGTGATTATGTTTTGGCAAGTTATGGAACCGGTGCCGTAATGGCCGTGCCGTGCGGAGATCAAAGAGACTATGATTTTGCCAAACATTTTGGTCTGGAGATTCCTAATATTTTTGAAGGTGTAGATCTTTCTGAAGGAGCTTGCGAGGATAAAAATGCACGAATAGCGAATTCTGATTTTATCTCAGGGTTGGATGTGAAAACGGCTATTAAAGATATTATTGCCGCTCTTGAAGATAAGAATATCGGATTTGGAAAAGTGAATTACAGGTTAAGAGATGCGGTGTTTTCAAGACAGCGTTACTGGGGTGAACCATTTCCGGTATATTATGTGAATGGTGTTCCTAAAATGATTGATGATGCTTATTTACCAGTTACCTTACCTGAAGTGGAAAAGTATTTGCCAACGTCTGATGGGAAACCTCCCTTAGGAAATGCAACAGAATGGGCTTGGAATACCAAAACGAATGAAGTTGTTTCTAATGATTTAATCGATGAAGAGTCGGTATTTCCTTTGGAATTGAACACCATGCCCGGATGGGCTGGAAGTTCATGGTACTTCAACAGGTACATGGATGCTTCAAACCAAAACGAATTTTGTAGCCCTGAGGCCTTGAATTACTGGAGAGATGTAGATCTGTATATTGGAGGTAGTGAGCATGCTACCGGTCATTTATTATATTCAAGATTTTGGCAAAAATTTCTTTTTGATAAAGGACTGGTGCCGGTTGATGAGTACGCAAAAAAATTGATAAACCAGGGGATGATCTTGGGTACATCAGCGTTTGTTTACCGTAAGCATGGTGAAAACACCTTTGTTTCACATGGTTTAATTGGGGATGAAAAGGTACAGCCTATTCATGTGGATGTTTCTTTGGTAAATTCATCCAACGAGTTGGATCTTGAAGGATTCAAGAATCACTCTTTAAACAAAGACTTTTTAGATGCCGAGTTTATTTTAGAGGATGGAAAATATATAGTAGGCAGGGAGGTTGAAAAAATGTCTAAATCAAAATACAATGTTGTGAATCCGGATGATATCTGTAATGATTACGGAGCAGATACCTTACGAATGTATGAGATGTTTTTGGGGCCTTTAGAACAAGCCAAGCCTTGGAATACCGCCGGAATATCTGGTGTTCACGGGTTTTTGAAAAGACTTTGGAAATTGTTCCATCTAACAGGAGAATTTGCTGTAAGCGAAGGAGAGGCCAGTCCGGAAGAATTGAAAATCCTTCATAAGACGATCAAAAAAGTAGATGATGACATTGCAAATTTCTCATTCAATACCTCCGTGAGTTCTTTTATGATCGCGGTGAATGAACTCACTGCCTTAAAAACCTCAAAGCGAAGTATTTTAGAGCCTTTGGTTATTTTGATTTCACCTTATGCACCCCATATAGCAGAAGAATTATGGCAGAAATTAGGGCATGAGAATTCGATTTCAACAGCTGAATTTCCAGTATTTAATCCAGACTTTTTAATTGAGAGCACTAAAACGTATCCAATTTCATTTAATGGTAAAATGAGGTTTACCAAAGATTTGTCACTGGATTTAGACAAGGCAGCCATCGAAAAAGCTGTATTGGAAGATGAAAGAACCATAAAGCAATTGGCTGGAAGAGTACCAAAGAAAGTAATCGTTGTGCCCGGTAAAATTGTCAATATTGTTGGTTAATGGATTTTAATGTGGAATATATTGGGGTGCTGGCAGCTGTTTTAACGACATCTGGCTTTGCCCCTCAAGTATATAAAAGTTTAAAGACAAAGGCTGTAGAAGGAGTATCATTGTCAATGTATATGGTGCTTTTTATAGGAATGTTATGTTGGTTGTACTACGGGGTCAGAATGGAGAGTATTTCTATAATTATGGCGAATGTCGTATCGGGTTTATTGGTGTTAATTCAAATTGTCGCGAAGATTTATTACACGAATTCTGATCAGGAATAAATACGGGAAACCTCAGGGATAATACATATTAATTTTATAATTTTGGTTGAAACTTACCTGTATGAAGTCAAAACTACTTTCTTTAACTTTTTTTCGAACTTTTATCCTGTCGATCTGTTTTATGTTGACATCAATTCATGGCTTTGCCCAGGAATTGTATGTGGGACCCAATGCCGAGTTTTATATTTCAAACGGATCGGTGTTTACAACCAGTAATACCGTTGTGCAAGTAGATGATGCGGGTGTTTTCTCTGTGGATGTTGGAAATACCTGGGGAAGTAATCAGGAATATGTTGATGGTCAGGTGAAAGCCTATGGAACGGGTATTACTATTTTACCAACCGGGAATAATGGTGTTTATGCTCCAGTGACAATGGATCATGATACAGAAGCAACGGCATTATATGTAAACCAGGCTCCATCAGACGGTACGAACGGAACTGACGTGGATGCTGTAAGTACAGTGGAATACTGGCAGGTAACCGGAACCGGAATAGCAACCTTGCCTTGGAATGAAAACAGCGATATCACGAATTTGGTAAATAACAATGGAGGTGCACTTAGCGCTGTGGCTATTGTAGGATTAAATGCCGGAGTCTGGGATTTGGTGAGCGCATCGCATACTTATACAGTAGCAGGAGATTTGTTGAATGGAACTGTTACCAGTGACCTGAACGTTCCGGTCAATTTTGACGGCTTTAGTGAATTTACATTTGGGATTGACCATCAGACAGTATTATCAGTAGATGACCTGTTTATACAGACAGGTTTGAGTTTAGTTTCGAATCCAGTTCGATCATACGAAAGTGAGATCCGTTTTTTATCGGAGACAGAGTTAATCGATTTAAAAGTTTCAATTTTTGATATTAACGGAAGAATGGTCAAAACCTATGATCAATTCAGAGCCTCACCCGGAGAAGGAGCATTGCCAAAATCAAATTTAAAGACTGGATTGTATTTCGTTAAATTCGAACATGAAGGAAAGCAAGGAGTTAAAAAACTATTAATAGAATAATAATCAATTAATCATGAAAAAAATATTTACAATTTTAATATTCCTATTGATGCTGAACGCTGTGCAGGCTCAGATAGGTATTGGTACGACCAGTCCTGATGCATCGGCCGCTTTGGAGGTTTCAGCAACTGATAAAGGGTTTTTAATGCCAAGAATGACCACAGCCCAACGTGAAGCAATTGCCAGCCCTGCAGAAGGGTTGATGGTCTTTGATTCGGAGACCAATTCGCAATGGACTTATTTTGGAGGAGCCTGGGGTGAAATCAAGGCAGGTGTTGGTAAATTTGTAGATGGAGCGAGTCCGGATATCGCTTATTATGAAGGGAAAGTTGGTATTGGAATCAACTCTTTTGGAGATGCACTTAAACTCAATGTGGAAAGTACGAAAGATACAGATGGGTCTCATACATCAGCGGCCTTTAATGCAATTTACACGGGTACGGGAACTGCTTTTACGACCTATGCGATGGGAGCGAGAACAAGAAATGAAGGAACAGGAACTGTAGGATATGGAATAGGTACTCAGGGCATTATTGAAAATAATAATACCGGAGGCTCATATACAACTGCCGTAGGAACTTATCCACAGATCTACAATGCTGGAACTATTAATTATGCCTCAGGAATGATTTCTGAAGTTTATAACAATTCGGGAACCATAAATACCGGAAGAGGTATGGATGTAGGGGTTGTAAATGCTGCAAGCGCAACATTGGGAACTACTTCGTTGGCTTCTATGTATGCTACCAATAATGGTTCAGTTACTACGAATGCTTATGGGTTGTTTATTGGAGGTGAAGGTTCAGGTTCTGTAGGTGGAAATGCCTATGGTTTATATTTGTCGACGCCCTATAATAATGTGGCCGGGACATCTTATGCGCTGTATTCAGACAATCCGAATGTATCCTATGTTGAAGGTAATTTAGGGGTAGGAACCAATGATCCTCAGCAAAAAGTTCATGTGAGTGGGGTTTTACGTCTGGAGCCTCAGGCAACGCCTCCAACAGGTGGTGCAGGTGATATTTATGCCGGAACAGACAACAAATTATATTTTCATGACGGAACTTCATGGAAAGAAATACAATTGGTCCCATAATTTATGGTATATGTAGTCAAAGAGAATATTTTTTATAAATAGTATCGATTTTCTTTGAATATTAAAAAAAGTTTATAAATTTGTCAGCTCAATATGAGAAATAATACAATTCATACATGGTGGTGGTCTTTACAAAGCGAAAAACTTGTGAAGTAGTAACCTGTATGTAAAAATATTTAAAAGGCTTGTCTTCACGACAAGCCTTTTTTTTTAAATGAATATGAATGAAATATCAATTAAGTACTTTTTATAAGAAGATTCTGGCAGATACCATTACGCCTGTTAGTATTTATCTTAAAATTAGGGACAAGTATCCAAATAGTATCCTGTTAGAGAGTTCAGACTATCATGGAAATGAGAATAGTTTCTCCTATGTTTGTTGTAATCCGATCGCTAGTATTACTGTGAAAGACAGACAGGTTCATGAAGCATTTCCTGACGGCACATCTGTTGAGAATTATTCAGAGGATCCAAGAATGATTCCTGGATTGATTCATGATTTCAGCCAAAAATTTAAGACTGAAAATCAAAAGTTTAAATTTATCAATAATGGCCTTTTCGGATATATAGGGTATGATGCAGTAAAGTATTTTGAGGATGTTGATATTGAGAAAAAAGAAGATGATTTAGATATACCAGATATTTATTATGCGGTTTATCAAAATATCATTGCCATTAATCACTTTAAAAATGAAGCCTATATATTTTGTCATTCCTATGACGAATCGAACAATATCGAAGAAATTCATCAATTAATAGGTAACCGAAATTTTGCCTCTTATACTTTTCAAAATGTCGATGATGAATCTTCAAATTTATCGGACGAGGAGTTTAAGGAGCACGTTGAATTGGCTAAGAAGCACTGTTTTAGAGGAGATGTTTTTCAATTGGTACTTTCAAGGAGGTTTTCTCAAGGATTTAAAGGGGATGAATTTAATGTATACAGAGCTTTACGATCGATCAATCCATCACCCTATTTGTTCTATTTTGATTACGGAAATTTTAAAATATTCGGATCTTCCCCGGAGGCACAACTGGTTGTAAGCGAAGGGAAAGCAGAGATTCATCCAATTGCTGGAACCTTTAAAAGAACAGGTGATGACGAAAAGGATTTAGCCGCTGCCAAAAAGCTGGCTGAAGATGAAAAAGAAAATGCCGAGCACGTGATGCTTGTCGACCTGGCCAGAAATGACCTTAGTAGAAATGGAGAAGATGTAAAAGTCGAAAAGTATAAAGAAATTCAGTTTTTTTCACATGTAATTCACCTGGTTTCCAAAGTCATCGGAAAGAAATTTAAAGACGCCATCACCTTTCAGGTAGTCGCAGATACTTTTCCCGCAGGAACCTTGTCTGGAGCACCGAAACATAAAGCCATGCAACTTATTGAAAAATATGAAAAAAACAATCGTTCGTTTTACGGAGGCGCCATCGGGTTTATGGATTTTGAAGGTAATTTTAACCATGCCATCATCATCCGATCTTTTTTAAGTAAGAATCATCGATTGCATTATCAGGCAGGGGCAGGAATTGTCTCAAAATCCTCTGCAGAAAATGAACTGCAGGAAGTTTACAATAAATTGGGAGCCTTAAAAAACGCCCTGGAACTTGCTGAAAATATTTAAGAAATGAAACAGATTTTAGTGATAGATAATTATGATTCATTTACCTATAATCTTGTACATTATTTACAAGATCTCGGTTGTGATGTGGTCGTAAAAAGAAATGACAAATTGACGCTTGAAGAGGTGGCTTATTTTGATAAGATTTTGTTGTCTCCGGGACCAGGAATTCCGGATGAAGCAGGGTTGTTAAAGCCGATCATAAAGGCCTATGGAGGCAGTAAGAGTATTTTGGGGATATGTCTTGGTCAGCAGGCGATTGCAGAGGTGTATGGCGGGAGTATTGAAAATCTCAACAAGGTGTATCACGGTGTATCAACGTCTATTAAACGCGTGGATGATGATGAAGTTTTATACAAGAATATTGATAGAGAATTAGAGGTAGGAAGGTACCATTCATGGGTGGTCTCAAAAGAGTTGCCGGATGTTTTAATTAGCACTTCTGTGGATGAAAACGGAGAAATAATGTCCTTGAGGCATGTGGAGCATGATGTACGAGCAGTTCAATACCATCCTGAATCGATATTGACACCTGAGGGTAAAAAAATGCTGAAGAATTGGATTGAGGCTTAGGTCAACTGATAAAAAAATAAGATGAAAGAAATATTAAATCGCCTGATTAATCAAGAAACCATTTCTAAAGAAGAGGCAAAGAAAGTGTTGGTCAACATTTCAAAAGGAAGCTATAACAACAGTCAGATTGCTTCTTTTTTAACTGTTTATATGATGCGAAGTATTTCAGTGGAGGAATTGGCTGGATTTAGGGAAGCGTTGTTAGACCTTTGTTTATCCATTGATTTGTCGGACTTTAATGCCGTTGATTTATGTGGAACCGGCGGAGACGGAAAAGATACTTTCAATATCTCTACCCTGGCTTCGTTTGTTACAGCAGGAGCAGGTGTAAAGGTGGCGAAACACGGAAATTACGGAGTTTCTTCTTCGTGTGGATCATCAAATGTGTTGGAGCATCTGGGAATTCATTTTACGAACGATGAAGCTGTTTTACAGCAATCCATCGATAAGGCGGGTATTTGCATTTTGCATGCACCTTTATTTCATCCGGCGATGAAGAATGTAGCTCCAATTAGAAAGGAGCTTGGTGTTAAGACATTTTTTAATATGCTGGGTCCCATGGTGAATCCATCTTTTCCTAAAAATCAAATGGTCGGTGTTTTTAACCTTGAACTGGCACGGATGTATGGTTATTTATATCAAACAACAGATAAGAATTACGCAATTTTGCACGATTTGGCCGGTTACGATGAGATCTCATTAACTGACAGAACCAAGATGATTACCAATCGCGAGGATAAGATGATTCTCCCGGATGATCTTGGAATTAAAAGCATTAGTCAAAAAGATATTTACGGAGGTAAAACAGTGAAAGACAGTGCCGATATTTTTGTAAAAGTATTGTCTGGCGAAGGTACTGAGGCCCAAAGCAATGTGGTTTGCGCCAATGCAGGACTGGCTATTTCAGTTGTGAATCAAATCAGTCATCAGGACGGATTTGAATTAGCAAAAGAATCCCTGTTGAGTCAAAATGCCTTAAAGACGTTTAAGAAATTACAGGAAATAACAAATTAAAAGGTGAAGCTTTGAATATTTTAGAAAGAATAGTAAAGGATAAAAAACAAGAGGTAGCGGCTAAGAAAAATAGCTTGTCACTGCCATTTCTGGTAAGTTCGCCTTTGTTCGACAGAACAGTGGTTTCTATGTCTGAGCACATCATTACAGGAAGCGGTGTTATTTCTGAGTTTAAAAGAAGAAGCCCTTCCAAACAGGTTATAAATCATTCAGACAGTGTTATTGCAGTTACGTCTGCTTATGAAAAAGCGGGTGCTTCCGCCATTTCGGTGCTGACAGATACAAAATATTTTGGAGGTGCTATTGATGATCTCATTCAGGCACGAAATCAAGTAAATATTCCGCTGCTCAGAAAGGAATTTATTATTGAACCGTATCAAATATATGAAGCAAAGGCCTATGGAGCAGATGCAATTTTGTTGATAGCCGCCATTTTGACTGCAGCACAGGTATTGCAGTTCTCAGAACTGGCACATCAGTTAGGTTTGGAGGTTTTGTTAGAAGTTCACAATAAAGAAGAGCTGGATGGATCACCGTTGGAATTTGTTGATTTGGTGGGGGTAAATAATAGAAATTTGAAAACGTTTGAGGTGAGTTTAGAAACGAGTAAAGAGCTTGCCCCATTGATTTCAAAAGAAAAAGTGAAAATATCTGAAAGCGGCATCAGCAGTATTGAGGCAATTCACAGCTTAAAAGAATATGATTATAAAGGATTCTTAATCGGTGAAAATTTTATGAAAATGAAGAATCCTGGCGCAGCAGCAACAGAATTCATTAATGCCTTGTAAGATGAAAGTAAAGGTGTGTGGTATGAAATATGAGGAGAATATTAGGTCAGTTGCAGGACTTGATCCCGACTATCTTGGCTTTATATTTTATGAAAAATCAAAGAGGTTTTTTGAAGGCGAAATTCCTGAGATCGATCGACATATAAAGAAAGCAGGTGTGTTTGTGAATGCCACAGAGGCTTATGTGAATTCAATGATAAAGAGACATAACTTGAATGCTGTGCAACTCCATGGAGATGAATCAGCGGCCTATTGTCAAAGTCTTGGAATCCAGCATAAAAATAGCGTTGAGATTGTAAAGGCATTTTCAATGTCGGAGGATTTTGACTTTGAAATTTTAAGGCAATATAAAGCTTCATGTGATTATTTTCTTTTTGATACCAAGGGAAAAGAAAGAGGGGGAAATGGAACACTTTTTGATTGGAAATTACTGGAGAAGTATACCTTGGATAAACCCTTTTTTTTAAGTGGAGGGATCGGGTTAAGCGAATTGAGTCAGGTAGAAGAATTTTTGAGGTCTCCCTTGGCAACCCATTGTTATGCTATTGATGTCAATAGCAAGTTTGAAACGAAACCTGGAATGAAAAAGACCCGGGAATTGAAAGAATTTATAGAATTAATTGCAAAAGATAAGTAAATGAAAAGATCGTATCACGCAGATAAGAAAGGTTATTACGGAGAATTTGGCGGTTCATTTGTGCCGGAGATGTTGTACCCTAATATGGAGGTTTTGCAAAATTCCTATTTGGATATCATGAATGATCCTTCCTTTAAGGAAGAATTTGATGCCTTATTGAAAGATTATGTAGGAAGACCATCCCCCTTGTATTTAGCCAAGAGAATTTCGGAAAAATACGGGGCTAAGATTTATTTAAAAAGAGAAGACTTAAACCATACCGGAGCCCATAAGATCAACAATACGATAGGTCAGATTTTGTTAGCGAAAAGATTGGGTAAAAAAAGAATTATTGCCGAGACTGGTGCAGGACAGCATGGAGTCGCCACAGCTACGGTCTGTGCCTTGGCAGGGATGGAGTGTACCGTTTATATGGGTGAAATTGATATCGCCAGACAAGCACCTAATGTAGCCCGAATGAAAATGTTGGGAGCAACTGTTGTGCCGGCAACTTCGGGTAGTAAAACACTCAAGGATGCCACAAATGAGGCCATTAGAGCATGGATCAACGATCCTGTAGAAATTCATTATATCATTGGTTCGGTGGTTGGTTTTCACCCTTATCCAGATATGGTGGCCAGATTTCAATCAGTGATTTCAGAGGAAATGAAATGGCAATTGAAAGAAAAAGAAAATACGGATTCCCCTGATTATATTGTTGCCTGTGTAGGTGGTGGTAGTAATGCGGCAGGTGCATTCTATCATTACCTTGATCAGGAAGACGTTAAGTTGATTGCAGTGGAGGCCTCAGGTAAAGGAATAGATTCAGGTGAGTCTGCGGCGACAAGCGTTTTAGGAAAAGAGGGCATTATTCATGGTAGTAAGACTTTGTTGATGCAAACTGAAGACGGACAAATAATTGAACCTTATTCTATTTCAGCCGGTTTAGATTATCCGGGAGTCGGACCACAACATGCGCACTTATTCACTTCCGGCAGGGCACAGTTTATTGATGCCACCGATGATGAAGCTATGGCTGCAGGATTAGAATTGTGTAAGTTGGAAGGAATTATTCCGGCTATTGAAACCTCACATGCCCTGGCAGCATTATCCAAGATGACATTTAATAAAGAGGATATTGTTGTTGTGAACCTTTCAGGAAGAGGTGACAAGGATCTCGAAACATATATCAACTATTTCGATTTGTAATTTGAATAAAAAAAAATGAATAGAATAGAACAAGCAATAGCAGCGCAGCGCTCAAATGATACGGAAGGGAAATTACTTTCCATCTATTTTACGGCAGGTTATCCCAATTTGGAAGATACTGTTGAAGTGATCAAAATCTTAGAAAAATCAGGTGTTGGAATGATTGAAATTGGATTGCCTTTTTCAGATCCTCTCGCAGATGGGCCAACGATTCAGGCCAGCAGTACGCAGGCTTTGGATAATGGTATGACGACAGAAGTATTGTTTGAACAATTGACTGGTATTCGAGAAGAGGTTTCCATACCCTTAATTATCATGGGGTATTTTAATCCAATGCTCCAATATGGCATAGAAGCTTTTTGCAAAAAATGTGCTGAAATTGGTGTTGATGGACTGATCATTCCTGATTTACCGGTGGAGGTTTTCCACAATGAATATGCAACTATTTTTGAAAAGTATGGATTGATTAATGTTTTTTTAATTACACCTCAAACATCAGACCAGAGGATTACATACATTGATGATATTTCAAAAGGGTTTATTTACATGGTGAGTTCGGCCAGTACCACAGGTGCTAAAAATACTTTTGATGAGGAGCAACTCAGTTATTTTGAAAGGATTAATAATCTGGAACTTAAAACACCAAGAGTCATCGGGTTTGGAATTTCAAACAAAGAAACATTTGAGCAGGCCACGGCCCATGCAGATGGTGCTATCATAGGTTCGGCTTTTGTAAAATTTTTAAAAGGAAACTCGGTTGACGCCATTCCTGAATTTGTCAAAAGAATTTCACCTTCTCTGACTTAACATTAAGGTAATACATATTTAATTTTTCTTTAATTCATATGACTTTTCCCTAGGGGTATTTAGGTCTAATTTTGCCGAAGTTATATCTATACAACAGGGGCTTGATTTTAATAGGAAAGTTAGAATATCGAAAAAAGATATTCATTTATTTATCGGCAATTTTCATTGTCTTCACAATTCTCGTTTTATTGTTTCAATACAAGCGTGAAAAGGAATTCAAACGCGATCAAATTGAGATAAGCCTTAATAATATCGCAGAACTCACATACAATTATATTGAGAGAAAAGGACTGCAGGAAATAGAAGACCTTCGTTCTTTAGATTCATTGTACTTATATGTACCTGACGAAAATATACGGGTTACGGTTCTTGATAAAACAGGAAAAGTGCTCTATGATTCTGAAGTGAAACAGGTCAATAAAATGGAAAATCATTTGCACAGACCTGAAATTCAGAAAGCGCTCAAAAATGGTCAGGGGTCGAATATCAGGGAGTCTGCAACCACTGGTTTGGCCTATTATTACTATGCAAAAAACTATTCAAATCTCTTTGTGCGAACGGCGGCTCATTATAATTTAGAAGTTAAAAATTTTCTGGGTGTTGAGAAATTGTTTTTGTTTTATTTGATTACGCTTTTCTTAGTTACCTGGTTGTTTATTAGTCTGATTACCAAAAACCTGTCCAGTGCCCTTTTTAAATTAAAAGATTTCGCTACAAAACTAAGTCAGGGCCAGGAAGTTGTTGAAAAAGTGGAATTCCCGAGGGGTGAATTCGGAGAGATCAGTAAACAAATTGCAGATATTTACGATAAGCTGACCCAGGCAAAAAGTAAAATTGAGATCGAGAAAAATAAACTATTCTCTCATTTACATGCCTTAAACGAAGGGATTGCTTTTTTTACGCCTGGTAAAAAGAAAATACTTCGCAACAATCACTTTATTCAGTATTTAAATATCATTTCTGACGAGACAAATATCTCGGAGGAGCAGATTTTTCAGGTAAAGGAATTTAAGAATGTGAATAGTTTTTTAGAAAGGCATTTAAAAAGTGATGTCCTGATCAAGCAGAGTGAATTACCCCATACAGAAGAGATTGTATACAAAGATAAGCGCACATATAACATACAGGCCATCATATTTGCTGACAAGAATTTTGAAATCGTAATTAGAGATATCACTCAGTTTGAAAAGCAAAAGAAAATGAAGGAAGAAATCACTTCCAACATTGCGCATGAGTTAAAGACACCGATCATGATCATTCTTGGTTATTTGGAACTTTTAAAGGAAAACAGTCTCGAAAAAAGCATGCAGACCAAGTATATTGAGAATGCCTACATTCAATCAGAAAGGCTGTCGGATCTGATACAGGATATTTCCATCCTTCACAAAATGTCTGAAGCCAAGGAGCGATTTACATTTGAATTATTAAATCTGAACGAATTAATATATGAGGTAAAGGATTCCCTCAACCTTAGTTTGGAAGAGAAGAGTATCAAAGTAAATATAAGGCTGGCTAAACCAATTTTTGTGAGCGCCAACCGATCTTTGCTGATCTCCGTTTTTTATAATTTGTTTGACAATGCCATCAAGTATGGGGGAGAGGATGTAGAGATCAGTCTTAATAATTATCTTGAGGACTCTAATTATTTCTATTTCTCATTTTCCAATACCGGAAATAGTATAGACAAAAAACATTTCTTACGCATTTTTGAAAGATTTTACAGGGTGGATGAGGATAGGTCACGACCAAAAGGAGGCACCGGATTAGGTCTTTCCATCGTTAAGAATGCTATTCAGCTTCACGGGGGCGAAATAACGGTTGGAGACTTGAATGAAGGAGGAGTAGAATTTCTTTTTACAATTTCAAAATCTTAAACAGATAGGCCTCTCACTGCTTTTTTGAATTTACTATCTTTACGGAAAAAGCAATGACAAGAATTAATAAATTTTCGCTGCGGACACGCATTTTTATAGCAATGATTTTTATTGTTGTTATAGCTTCAATCCTGATTGCAGCCGTTACAATTTATCAATTTAATGAACAAGCTGAGGAATATCACAACAGACGACTTGAAAGAAAAGAGGAAGCAATTAAATCAGCCATTACCTATGAGCTAGAGAGGGATACCATCGATGAATTTCAAACCGTTTCGCTTCCTTCAATTCTGGCAAAGAAATTAAATGAGATTTCTGACATTCACAATCTGGATATTAATATCTACGATCTTGAAGGGGAATTATTGGAAAGCTCTTTTGTTGACATAGCTACGGATACAACTGTTGCCAAGTTGCCAAATAATATCATTCAACATTTAGTCATTAATCCGGAACATCGTCTTGTTTTGGAAAAGCTATCCACGGACGGAACTAAATTCAAATCTTCTTATTCCTATTTGATAGGTTCATTGGATCAGGAAGTAGGAATTATCAGTGTGCCCTATTTGCAAGACAACACGTTTCAGGATAAAGAATTAAGAGAATTCTTAGAACGCTTGTCGATTGTATATTTATTGATACTTTTTATCGCCATTACCATGGCCTATTTTCTTTCCAAGTATATAACTAAATCGTTGGAAAAAGTGAGCAGGCGAATGCGTCAGACAACCGTCGAAAGAACCAATGAGAAGATTGTGCTGAACGAGGCAAGTCAGGAAATAATAAATCTGGTAGATTCCTATAACAGCATGATTGACCAGATAGAGGACTCGGCGGTCAAACTGGCTCAAAGTGAGAGAAAACATGCCTGGAGAGAAATGGCAAGGCAGGTAGCCCATGAAATAAAGAATCCACTAACACCAATGCGTCTGACTGTACAAAGTTTAGATCATCAGTTTGACCCTGAAGATCCGGATATCAAAGAGAAAATTCATGAGTTCTGTGAGTCCATGGTGCAGCAGATCGATACAATGAGTTCTATCGCATCTGCCTTTTCTAATTTTGCTCAGATGCCGAATACCAACAAGGAAAAATTAAATGTTGTTGAAGAAGTAAAGAAGGCGCTTGATATTTTTCATGAACCCTATATTAGTTACTCTCCGAAAACAAGTGAAATAATAGCAAAAATAGATAAGATCCAATTGACGAGGATTGTAACCAACCTGGTAACAAACGCCATACATGCCTTACAAAATACAGAAAATCCATATATCAAGGTGAGTGTTGCAGAAAAAGGAAATATGGTTTTGATAAAAGTAAAAGATAACGGTATTGGTATTGACAAATCGGATGCCTCTAAAATTTTTGAGCCTAAATTTACCACAAAATCCAGTGGAATGGGATTGGGATTACCCATGGTTAAGAACATTGTTGAAGCTTATAATGGTAGTATAACCTTTGTTTCTAAAGTCAAAGAAAAAACTGTTTTTTCAGTATCTTTACCTAAGGAGTAAATCATAAAAATCAAAGAAATGTCATACAATAATATTATCACAGAGTATGCTGAAGATATAGGATATATCACTATTGACAGACCAAAGAAACTAAACGCTTTAAACAAGGAGACCATTAGCGAATTGCATGATGCTTTTGAAGAAATGGAACAAGAGGAAGAAGTGAGGGTAATTATTGTAACCGGAAGTGGCGAGAAGGCATTTGTGGCAGGAGCTGATATCGCAGAGTTTTCAGATTTTTCTGAGGCGGAAGGTAAAGAGTTGGCCAGAAAAGGGCAACAGGATCTTTTTGACTTTGTGGCACATTTATCGAAGCCGGTTATTGCAGCAGTAAATGGTTTTGCTTTGGGCGGTGGCTTAGAATTGGCCATGGCTTGTCATGTGAGGGTTGCCAGTGATAATGCCAAGATGGGTTTGCCGGAAGTTTCCCTGGGTTTGATACCAGGCTATGGGGGTACCCAGCGATTACCGCAGTTGGTCGGAAGAGGTAAGGCATTGGAGATGATCATTACCGGCGGAATGATTTCTGCCAATGACGGCCTTTCTCATGGGCTGGTAAATCATGTGGTTCCCCAGGATGAATTGGTTGTTTTCAGCGAGAAAATTGCGAGTAAAATGGCGAAAAATTCACCCCTTGCCATTTCAGCGGCAATTAAAGCCGTAAATGCCAACTACCAGGAATCTGTAAATGGTTTTGAAGCTGAAATAGATGCTTTTGGAAGTTGTTTCGGGACCGATGATTTTAAAGAGGGAACCTCTGCCTTTTTAGAAAAAAGAAAACCGAATTTTTAAGCCAACATCAGGCTTTTCCATTCCATTCGCGGTAGAATTGATCAAGGTATTCCTGCATAAAGACATGTCGTTTTTCGGCTATTTTTTTTCCGGTCTCCGTATTCATCATGTCTTTTAAAAGCAACAGCTTTTCGTAAAAATGATTGATGGTCGGAGCGCTACTTTTTTTATAGGTTTCTTTATCCTGATCAAGTTTCGGTTGAATGTCAGGATCGTATAAGGCCCTGTTCTTAAAACCTCCGTAGTTAAAAGCTCTTGCAATACCAATAGCGCCAATGGCGTCCAGCCTGTCAGCGTCCTGAATTACCTGTAGTTCGATAGAATTAAACTGAGGTTTCTTTTCAAGACTGTTTTTAAAAGAAACATATCGAATGATATTTTCAATATGAAAAATCACAGTTTCTTCAACCTGCAGGCCCTGCAAAAACTGTGTCGCTTTTTTCGGACCAATTGTTTCATCACCATCATAGAATTTAGCATCGGCAATGTCATGTAAAAGGGACCCTAATTCCACAATAAAAAGGTCAACTTTTTCTCCTTTTGCAATCAGTTTGGCATTGTGATAGAC
Organism: Lutimonas sp.; assembly: GCF_051011215.1. Lineage (NCBI taxonomy): Bacteria > Pseudomonadati > Bacteroidota > Flavobacteriia > Flavobacteriales > Flavobacteriaceae > Lutimonas > Lutimonas sp. Next base: position 22,047 of record NZ_JBPCUJ010000038.1, on the reverse strand, counting down.
CCTTTCTATATGAAACCAGTCATGGCCACCTTCAGCGCCGTCCAAGGTCTTTTTTACAAAATCAATGGTAGCCTGAATTATATTTGATTTATCCATAGTGCAAAATAAAAAAAACCTCTTATTTAAAGAGGTTTTTTTACAAGATTAATGTGCAGTACCGGTTATTGAAATGTCCCGACACATTTACCATCAACACAATCTATGCTGCTTGGAGGCATGGCCATAAAGCAATCCGATTGTATCATATATTTTTCATTGTATTTTTTTTCGAGCTCATTTAAAGTCTCAATCTTGGCGAGAAAATCTGTCATATCAATAGATCCTGTATAAATGATATATTCCCAAAAGCCACCGCAAGGTTTTGCTCCGACACCTACACTGTAACACATATATTCCTCTGAACATTCTGACAAAACGGCCATGGCCTTGATTTCAACCCTTAGATTATCAATAACTGTTTTCTCAGCTTCCTGGCTTTTCAGCTCTCCTGAATCTCCACTGCATGCCACAAGAAAGGCCAGAATAAAAAATACTATTTTCATCAAACTGTATCGATTAACAGAATTCTTCGTAAGCACCAGCTAAATTCGCAGCAATCATATCCGCTGACCTACCTTCAATATGATGTCTTTCCAACATATGCACTAATTGTCCGTCTTTGAACAATGCGATTGAAGGAGATGAAGGAGGAAAAGGGATCATCATTTCTCTTGCCTTATTTGTAGATTCAACATCAACTCCTGCAAATACAGTTGTTAAATGATCTGGAGTTTTATCAAGTTGCAGCGAAGCGATGGTACCTGGTCTGGCAGTACCTGCGGCACAACCACAAACTGAATTTACCATGACCAAGGTTGTTCCTTCTTTACTCAAGGCATCTTGTACGTCTTCTGCTGTATATAACTCTTCGAAACCTGCGCCGACCAATTCCTGACGCATTGGTTTTACCAATTCTTCTGGATACATAATTTTTATTTTTTTAGTTAAATAATATCGTTTGCAAAGATACGCAATGAAAAGATAATAATCATAAAAGGGCTTCGATTGGTATGTTTTTATACACGAAAGAATTATTGGTTGCACTAATGATTTAAATGTTAGGAAACTAGCATTTTTCTGGGCCTGTCAATTGAGATTTTTCAGATTTTGAATTAAGTTTAGTTTTCACAAAAAATTAAGGCTTGCATGAACTGATAATGTGCCTATAATCTTATATTTGTTCATCTAAATTTTTGATATGGCAAATTTTTCAAAATGGCTGGGAGCCGGATTAGGTTGGACCTTTGCAGGGCCTATCGGGGGGATCCTTGGATTTGTAGTTGGCAGTTTTGTTGATGGATTCTCTGAAACAGAACTCATGGACTTTAACAATAATACCAACGAAAGGAAATCTACCCAATCAGGAGATTTTGAAATTAGCTTGTTGGTCCTGGCAGCCATCGTGATAAAGTCTGATGGAAGCGTGGATAAGCGTGAACTGGATTTTGTCCGATCTTCATTTGTGGGTATGTATGGAAAGGATAGAGCCAATCATGCCTTTAAATTGTTTAAGGGAATCATTCAAAATAATAAAATTTCGACACGTCAGGTCTGTTTGCAGATCAATCGGCATATGAATCATTCAGCCCGTTTGCAACTCTTACACTTTCTGTTTGGAGTGGCAAAATCAGACGGTACGGTAACTGAGAAAGAATTAAATAAAATTAATACTATTGCGGGTTACCTGAATATCAATCACCATGATTTTAATTCCATAAAAGCGATGTTTTATAATGAAGTAGACAGTTCTTATAAAATATTGGAAATTGATAAAGCTGCTTCGGATGCTGAGGTTAAAAACGCCTATAGAAAAATGGTGAAAAAATACCATCCTGATAAATTGAGGAATTTAGGGCCGGAGCATGTAAAAGGGGCAGAAGATAAGTTTAGGCAGGTACAGGCTGCTTATGAACATATTCAGAAAGAAAGAGGATTATAAAGTAGGTTGATTACCAACTATAGTTGCTTTTTTCAATGGTATTGTTTAGGTGTTTGGCCATTAACGCCATTTTTATCCAATAAGCAGATTCCACGGAAGACATATCGGGATTCGATAAAAGGACATAGTTTTTTACAAAAGTATTACTGTTTTTATGTGAAAATTGCAGCATGGCTTTAATGGTGTCATCTTGAAAAACCCAATATTTTTGTAGGCTCATATTGGTAACAATCTTGAAATCCGTCCCGAAAAGTTGACCAATGACGGCAAAATCATTGCCGGATTGCCTGTATGAAGTTTTCGATTCAAAGTTGTTCTCCTGGACGTTTTTAGCCTTCATTTCTTCTAAAAATTCAATGGGCCCTTTAAGAGATGCGTCTGAATTGGCAGTGTATTTAATCAAAACAAATTCCCCTATTTTGGATTTTTTTTTGAATAGTTCTGCTGTAATTCCTTGATTCCAATCGACATGGGCATAATGGTCTACAGACAAAGAGTATCCTCCTTCATCTGATCTAGTTCGACTGATATCTTTTTCAGTATATCCCTTACAATAGAGATGCAGATCCCAGCTTGTCTTCGAGTCATTCGATTTTATTTTAATATTCATTTCTAAATCAACATTGTCCTTGTTGTCCTCCAGTCCTACACCAGAGAATAGTGTAAGGATTCCTTTTCCCACGCCGCTTAAAACATTATTTGCTTTGATTGTGGCATGTCTGGGGTGGTAAGAATAGAAACTAACCTCTTTTAATTGAGAATGATTTAACGAGAATTCAAGTTTCTTGTCCTTGCTGCTTTGCACCATGATACTATCGAAACTACTTTCGAAATTTTGAGCATTGATGGGTTTTCCAAAAAAGAAAGCCAAGAATACTAGAAGGCAAATTTTTAGGCAATGACCTCCCATACTTATTTTTTTTGAACCTCCAGACTGTCAGTTTCCATGTTTTGGTCAGAGGCCAGTCGGGGTTTGATAACATTTTCGAGAATGCTCCATTTTTTTTGCTTTGACTCATATGGATTTCCTAAAATCCATTGATCATATACTTTTTCAAAGGTTCCGTCTTGTTTTCTAAAATCTATCCATTTATCGATATAAGCCCTCCAGACATTGTCACGAGCAATTGGGAAAACCAAAGAGTTATTAATGTGATAAGGCAGGGGGTTGACTACTTTGTAACCAGATTCCAATACAGTTATGGAGGCTGCTCTTTCCGCTGAAGTGAGATGTGCATCAATTACAATAGAATCATTTTGAACACTATCCTGCTCTTTCGAAATCTTACTAAACTCGAAATAATCCTGAATTTCAGGTACGGGATAGGATCCTCCTTTTGGAAAAAATGAAAGAAAATCTTTGGCAATCTCTTTTCTGTCGATAAACGAAATTGTAAAAGTGTCTAATTTGGAGGTTGTATCGAAATTATCAAACATTTTATTCTCTTTTTTAGTGAGTAGCGCCAGAGAAACATCCAAATAAGGTTTTGAAAGCTCTAGATCTTCGGCATAACGACTGGATAAAAAGATATCAGACATGATGATATCATAATGGTCTTTATTCATTCCCTCGATCAATTTCCCCGGAATAATTGGAACAAACTCTAGGCTCACATTCAAGTCGCTTGCTAACTGATGAGCAAGATCTATGCCATAACCAACCAGTACACTATCCTGGTTGTGAAATGAAAAAGGAGCAGCATGTTTGAAATAGCCTACGCGAACCTTGCCTCTTCTTTTGATGCGACTCAAGGTATTTTCTCCTCTCCACTTAGGGTTTGGATTTCTTTTGGTTTTATCGAGTATGACAAAATCCTGTTGCGGGCTTATTATTTTAAAATTGTTGACAATCTCAAGATTGGTCGGAATATTTTTCATGCTTCTTTCTAAGAGAGATCTTAGGCCAATTACCGATACAATTGTTGTAATTGAGATAACAACTATGGCTTGTATCAGTTTTCTTTTGTTAAATTTTAAGTATCCGCCGCAGGCTGTAATGGTCAAAAGGGTGAGTGCAATTAAGTGAAAAGCACCTAAAACCACTCTAATACGATCGGTAATAACCGTTGAAACTACAAAGAGTTGAAAAGTCTCTTTAGGAATTTTTAATAAATCCAGGCTGAAAGGGAGTCCGGTAATCGGAGCCACAAAACTGCTCAAAAATGTAGAGCTGAGGAAGATTGGATAATCCGAAAACTCCATAGCCTTTCCAGTAAACCAGGCGGCAAAGGGTACGAAAATAAAGATCATAAATGTTCCCAGATTTGGAAACGGATATGCCAGGGGCATAATAATATCAACTCGGTCCTGACTTTCTTCAGAATTATGGGTATCAGATCTGATAATCTCTTTGATATTTTCTATAAGTTGTGGATAGACTACAATGATTTTACCGGTGGCAAAAATGGTAATCAGGGTGGACCTGGTTATTTTGAAAATTGTTTTGGACGAATAGGGCGTAAAAATTGAAATCAAATAGGGCAGTACCAGAAAGGTGATCAAAATTACCGCCAGTAAATACACCAAAAGATAGCCCTGAAGTCTGCTTAAATCCGACCAGCTTAATGTACTAACTACCCCGGCTGCGATACTAAAAACACCAATAGGAGTAATTTTCACAATCATTTTGTTGACCTGGTTTAACCCATCGGTCAACACATCCAATGGTTTTAAAAGGGCTTCTTTATTCGGTAGCTTCATTACTCCCAATCCGATAAAAATACTGAATAACACCACAGCCGGCACTACGTTGTCACTCATGGATTCAAATGGATTGGCAGGGATGTATAGTTTTACAAAGTCAAAAGGCACATTTGGCTGAACAAAATCTGAGCTGTAAAAATTCCCGCTGGTCCAGTCAGGGAAACTCAGTGGTAGGATGATCAGATATAACAAGCCGATGTTTAACAAAAGAAACAGAAAAATCAATCCGTATTTAATTATTTTTTTTCCATTCTCTAAGGATAGCCGTCCAATATTTACAATCAGGGAGAACATGATATAAGGCAAAACAGTCATCTGCAACAGACCAATAAAGATGTCTCCTATGATACCTAACCAGGCAACGTCCTCGCCAAAAAACAGGCCTGTTATAATGCCTAAAATAACACCGAGTAAAACTTTGGTAGAGAGGGAGAGATTTTTCATTATAAGCGAGAAAGAATAGGTTTTATTAAATAATCAGTTAAATGTAGCAATTTTTAATCAACGGCAATATCTAAGTGATAGAATTGATGCCTTCGGTTATATATTAAGAGTGAAAGAACTATATAAGAATAAGATTGAATATTTTTAAATATGGCCTATCTTTGCAGCATGTTAGAAGACAAAAATCAATCGCGAACCTCCCTATCTTCTTTGGGAGAATTTAAGTTAATAGATCACCTGACCAATGAAACAGTCATTCATCATGAGAATACTGTAAAAGGAATTGGAGATGATTGTGCGGTGCTGGGAGAAGGAGAGAAGAAAACCTTGATCACAACAGATTTATTGATCGAAGGCGTTCATTTCGATTTGAGTTATATGCCGCTGAAGCATTTAGGCTATAAGGCGGTGATGGTAAACTTGTCAGACATCTATGCCATGAATGGAGAGGCAAAGCAAATTACGGTATCATTGGCAGTATCGAATAGATTTCCTTTAGAGGCCTTAGAAGAGCTGTACGCAGGAATTCATCTGGCATGTAATACTTATAAAGTAGATCTTGTAGGAGGAGATACGACTTCATCGACGAAAGGATTGCTCATAAGTATTACAGCTATAGGAGAAGCGAAGGAAGCAGATGTAGTATATAGAAATGGAGCAAAATCGAATGATTTATTGGTTGTTACAGGAGATCTGGGAGCAGCCTATCTAGGACTTCAGGTGCTGGAAAGGGAAAAACAGGTATTTCAGGTTGATCCAAATGCCGAACATGAACTCGATAAGTATACCTATTTGGTTGAACGACAATTAAAGCCGGAAGCCAGGAAGGATGTAGTAAAATTACTTTCAGACCTTGAGGTGTCTCCAAGTTCAATGATCGATATTTCGGATGGACTTTCATCAGAAATTTTGCATTTGTGCAAGCAATCAAACACGGGATGTCAGGTGTACGAAGATAAAATTCCTTTAGACCAGGAAGTAATTTCAACTTGTGAGGAATTCAATATGGATAGCACCACAATTGCTTTGAACGGTGGAGAAGACTATGAATTATTGTTTACAGTAAAACAGGAAGATTTCCACAAAATTAAAGCCAATCCAAACTTTAGCATTATTGGGCATATGACCGAGGATACTGGTATTGTTCAACTGGTTACCAGAGGAGGACAAAAAGTGGATATTGAAGCTCAGGGATGGAATGCCCTTGATTAAAGATCATTTTTTAACTCGAATTTCGCCGGTTCGACCGTCATATTTTATACCGGATCTATAATTACTATTTAGATTCACCAGGGTATTTCCTCCCTTGTACATAGTCATAAAAAAGTCAAATTGATCGTTATTTGTTTTTGCACTAAATCGGACGGTTATTTTGAGTTTTTTTTCGTCAATCGTTTTTTCATACTTATCTATAACACCCGAAAAAACAATACCTCCATCGCTCGTCATGGCAGCTCCACCTGAAGTCATGGTTCCAAAATAAGGAAGGTATATATCTGCACTGTCATTTTTGATTTTTAAGAAATTGGCATTTGTAGTCAGGTTCACACGACGACCACCCTGGCTTGTAGCCCAATCAGCCATAAACTCATAATTTTTGCTATCGATAAGTTCGTTCATGGCTTTAAACTCTTTCGCAGCTGCTTCGGCCTTGAGTTCTTTTTTTGATTGTGAATGCATTGTAGAAGTCAACAATAGGCTGAAAATAAATAGAAAGGTTAGTTTTTTCATTTTTTTGTGTATTATAAATAGAGTCATTTTTTTGTAAAAACAAGTATTCTGTCTTTGATTATCAATGACTTAAAGCATAATTTTTGAGCTATCCACTTGAAGGTTTCATCTTGATAAATAAAAACATGAGAAGGATCGTTTTTATAATACCAAGTATCAAAATCTATACCGAAACTATAAGGATGGGTTTTACAGATGAGTTTACCTTCAGGTTTGAGCAATTTATAAAGTGTTTCAAATTCCTTTATTGGATCATAAAAATGCTCAATCACCTCACAAGCTACTATAAAGTCATATCGCTTGGAGAATATAGATGCGTCATTGTGAAATATAGGGTCAAACTCGCGCACAGTAAAACCGCTTTTTTCTAAATGTCGTGAAAGAACAGGAGTGTGACCGCAACCAAAATCCAGTCCGATACTGTCTTTGCTAAAAGCGGATTTTACTTCTTTTATGATAGGACTGACGAATTCATAGTACCCTTTGTCTTCCAGGCTGCTGATATGATTCTTGTAGCGTTCTTTTTCTTCCTCTATGTTGAGGAATTGCTCCTTAATTCTAAAGATACCCCGGCAAACATCACATTTGTTAAATGAATGCTTTGAGTTTTCAAAAAAACGATATGATTTTCCATTGCATAAAGGACAGCTTGCGGACATGTTGTTTAATTAACCAAAAACTTTGAATAAAGTACTTTTTTACCATTGCTCAATTTTAATATATACAGGCCTGGTTGAAAAGTTTGAGTATTTATTTCAAGTTCTTTGGTGTTTCTCACAAGTTCTTGCGCTAAAATTCTCCCATTCGTGTCATATACCTGGTAATTAACGTCGTCCGGAATTCCCGGGATTTTAATTTTTATTAAGTTATTTACCGGATTTGGGTAGATGCTTAGCTGGTCACCTTCGATGTCTTCTAAAGACAGTGTTATGGATGAAGAAGATTCGCTAACAATGTTTGAAGCAAGTGTTTTGTCTACTGAATAACCAGTAATTCTGAACCAAATATTTTCACCTTCTTTTATATCAGGATTTGGCCATAAATAAGAAGAATCTTGTATGCCTTCAACGATAGTCGTAAAAGTCTCTTTGTTGTCTACACTATATTCGATGTCATAGTATAAAGGATTCCCATCATCTGGATTCAGGACATTCCAACTAATTTCCTCAGCAGTGTTATAGGCTCCATTATCTGGATAAGTGATTTCAAGTTCAGGATCTTCATATGAGTGTAATAATTCAGCGAAACCAATACCTGTGACGCTTACACCATTTACTGTACCGCTAATGGAAGTGGCACCTTCATAAAACCGTATTGGAAGTGATGCTTCTGAATTTTCTTTATTTGCTGTAATAATCAGATCGATCTTATTTTTTTCTGATACGAGTCGCCATTTTTTCGAATAGCACATTTCACCATCAGGTGTACAGAAGTAATTTAATCTTTCAAGTGAAAAATCCAGGGTAGAATATTGAGTATCCTCATCTACATAAGCAGATAACATTTTAAACTTTAAATTGTCAGGAATGGTATAATCTTTGGCGAAAACATTCCATAAATTTAGGTCCATTCCATTTGATAGCTGTGCACTAAACCATTCATATCTTTCACCGGCATTTCTATCAAAATCACCGTATTGTCTGTCTATCCAACCAGTACCCTTCACAGTTTCCGTTACATCGAAAAATTTTAGAGTGCCGTTCACTTCTATGCCCGTTTGAGAATAGTAATAGGTATAGCTGGTCGAACCTTGCTCAAACAATCCGTTTTCACCAAGAATGAGAGGGCGTTTCAGAGTATTCAACTGCAGTTCCAATTCTGTATTGGACGTTGCGGCAAAAAGATCATATTGAAATGGTATAATCTGACCACCAGCGTCAAATTGATTTTCAAAAGTTTCTGTTTTTGGCAGCAGCAATCCAGATGCCTCAATTTGAAGCCTGTCTTTTCCTAGTTTAGAGTAATTCACAGGTTTGGAATCGAAAAATTTTTCGCCGGTATCTTCATTCATTATATTCAAAAGGCGAAATCCATCAAAACCAAGTTGAGGACCATAAAAATAGATGACAACATAGGAGTAGGTATGACCACTGGTATTTCCAACAACCTGTCCGGTAGAATACCACCATTCAGTTGGTTCGTCGTCTTGTGCACCTTCATCGACAGGGAAAGCAATCAGTTTTCCGGCGGGCTCATAGGGGTATTTTTTCCAGTCTTGGGCTACAACATTTAGTGTAAAAAGAATTGAAAAAAATAGAATCGTAGTTCTATAAATCATAGCAGAGGGGGTTGTAATTTCAATAATTTGAGTTCTAAAAAAAAACCAATTTACAGAAAATTCCTAAATTCCTGTATTAAATCGGCCTCATTCTCGATATGACTCATGTGACCATCTTCAAAAATCACCCTGTGAACTTTGGTATTTTCGGTTTGTTTTAGAAGACTTTGGAATGCCAATGCAGGGTCTTCTTTTCCAATAATCATCAAGATTGGATAGTTCGCCTTTTTTAGAAGATGACTTCGGTCTTCTCTGATTTTCATTCCTTCCAAAGCAGCAATAATTCCTTGTTTGCTCATTTGAAGTGCCGTATCTGTTACCTGCCTAATGTCGTCGGTAAAAATGGTTCTGTTTTTTTCTGAAAAAAGACTTGGAATAGCCACTCTGATGAATGTTTTATGATTAGACTTTACCGCCTTAATCCCTCGGTCTCTGTTGTGTTTTTTCTCTTCTGAATCTTCATACGACGTGGAATTCATAAGGCATAAACCACGCATCATTTCCGGGAATAAATCGGCAAAGGCCAAGGCAATATATCCCCCCATACTATGTCCGATTACGACACAATGTAAAATTTTTAATTCTTCCAATAAAAACTTCAGCATTCTTGCCTGATCCTCCATGCTATGTATATAGCCAATACTATCCGTATTGCCGTGTCCTAATAGATCGACACTTAGGGTGCGATGTGAGTTATGAAAACTCTTAACAATGTTGTTCCACATGGTCAGATCCTCTAAAAAACCATGTAAAAACAGTAAAACCGGACCTTTTCCCTGGTCGCTGTAGTGAATGTTGGCATTTTTATAAAGTAGCTCGGGCATGATACAAGATTTACTAAGCTAAATTACTATATTTATCACATTCTTGATCTATGAACAGAACCAAACAAATCTTTATTTTAGGCTTTGCCATTTTTGCTTCTTTTTTTGGAGCAGGGAACTTAATCTTGCCACCCATGTTAGGATTTAAAGGCGGGCCTGACTGGTGGTTGGTCGCCATCGGTTTTTTGATATCCGCTACGGTTATTCCCTTACTTGCTTTACTGGGGCATGCCAGGTTACAGGGTACCATGATTGATTTTGGTAAGAAAGTTTCTGTGAGATTCGGGATTCTTTTTAGCATATGTGTTTATCTTATCGCCATTATATTGGCCTGTCCAAGAACAGCTGCCGTGACACATGAAATGGCTATTCAGCCATATTTTGAGTTTACTTCATTAATGACAAGTAGCATTTATTTTTCTGCAGTTTTTGTTTTTGCCGTTAACAGGGGAAAGGTTATGGACTTTCTGGGAAAATACCTTACACCCATAATCGTCGTTATTTTGTTGATCATTATCTGTATTGGTATGTATACCCCTTCAGATCCCATGTTGCCTGGTCAATATAATGGTCCGTTGATCAAAGGTTTTTTAGAAGGGTACCAAACCTATGACGCTATTGCGGGACTGGTAGTAGGTGGGATCATCGTTCTTAATGTGAATAATTTAGTAGGTGAATTAAACGTTGCAGAAAAAAGATTTGTGATTGTAAAATCCAGTCTTATTGCCTTGACGGGGCTATTTGTGATCTATGTAGGATTGATTTTTATCGGTTCAAAATTCAATACGGAATTCCCGGTTGACATTAGCAGGCCACAATTATTGAGTTCCCTGGCCGCGATTACCTTAGGTAATTTTGGATCTGCATTTTTGGCCGTTCTTGTCGCAGTGGCTTGTTTTACTACAGCTGTTAGTATCGTGGTAGGAACAGCTGATTTTTTCAAAGGATTGTTTAATAATAATCATTTTGCCTATCTCATAACAGCTGCAGTTTCATGTCTTTTTGGAATTCTGGTAGGTCAGTTTCCGGTTAAATTCATCATTGATTTGGCGGTTTATGCCCTGATGTTCATTTATCCGCTGGGGATATCTTTAATTATGTTGAATTTGCTTTCAGAAAAATATGCCAGTCCAACAGTTTTTAGAATTGTTGTAGGACTGGCCTTTCTATTCAGTATTCCTGATTTTTTGAAGTTTTTGATTCCGGTTGAAAAACTTGAATTTCTATATGCCATTATTCCCTTTTCCCGAGATGGCCTGGGTTGGGTACTTCCGGCAGTAATAGGATTTGTATTGGCAAATTCCTACGTAAAAATTCAAAACAACAGAGAAGGTACAGCTTCCTAAGGAATTTATTGAGCCATCCACTTTTCAATATCCTCAATTTCTATTGGAATGTTTTTCATTAAGTTGATGGGTTCTCCGGTTTCCTGTATCACATAATCATCCTCAAGACGAATCCCCAGGTTCTCATCAGGAATATAAATTCCAGGCTCAACAGTAAAAACCATTCCTGCTACCATAGGTTCTGTTAAGATTCCATAATCATGGGTATCAAGACCCATATGATGAGATGTTCCGTGCATAAAATATTTTTTGTAGGCAGGCCAGCTAGGATCCTCATTGGCCACATCCTCTTTGCTGATAAGACCAAGACCAAGAAGTTCTTTGGTCATAAGTTTGCCTACTTCAATATGATAGTCAGCCCAGATAGTTCCTGGTACAAGCATTTTAGCTGCTTCATTTTTCACCCTTAGCACGGCATTGTATACTTGTTTTTGTCTTTCAGAAAATGTACCGGACACGGGAACACAGCGGGTCATATCGCTGGCGTAATTACCATATTCAGCACCCACATCCATCAAAACAACATCACCAGCTTTGCATGCCTGGTTGTTTTCAACATAGTGTAATACACAGGCATTATAGCCTGATCCGATGATAGGTGAGTAGGCAAAGCCAGCTGAACGATTTCTCATAAATTCATGGATAAATTCAGCTTCCACTTCAAACTCCATGACATCAGGCTTCATAAAGCCTAAGACTCTTTTAAATCCTTTTTCAGTAATATCACAGGCCTTTTGAATCATTTCAATTTCCTGTGGTTCTTTAACAGACCTGAGTCTTTGGATGATCGGCTGACATCTTTTGTAGGTATGAGCAGGGTATTTTTTTTGAAGCCACTTTATGAAACGAGCATCTCTTGTTTCGGTTTCAATACTAGCTCTATAGTGCTCATTGGTATTCACATAGACAATATCTGCCTGCGTCATCAATTCAAAAAGGACTTTTTCCATATCCTGCAACCAATAGACTGTCGCAATCCCTGAAGTTTCAAGGGCTTTTTCTTTTGTCAGCTTTTCACCTTCCCACACAGCGATATGAGCATTCGTTTCTTTGAGAAACAGAATTTCACGATTTTCTTTTTTCGGACAATCCGGAAACAGCACTAAAACGCTTTCTTCCTGATCAACCCCTGATAAATAAAAAATATCCCGATGTTGTGCAAAAGGCAAAGTGCTGTCTGCGCTGATTGGATAGATATCGTTCGAATTGAAAATGGCCATAGAATTCGCAGCCATTTCATTGGAAAATTTAGCTCTGTTTTTGACAAATAGGTCCTTGTCTATTGGAAGGTATTTCATGCTTTGGAATATTTAATCTTAGTTTATCAAAATTAGGAATTTTAACTTGAAATAGGGGTCAAAAGAAGAAATTTAAGCGTTGTTTGTTTTAGTATATTTATCATATGAAAAGAGCTGTTATTTTGATACTTCTAACAACGTGCATCCAGCAAAAGCTGCATAGTCAGGCTGGGGTTTCAGGGTTTTCAGAGCTGAGTTCAAATGAAAAATGGTGGGTGGTTTTTCATCCGTTCAAAGCGAAAAGAGCGTTGGCAGTATCTCTTGAAACTTTACGCCTGACCGATTCAATAAAAAAAGCGGGTACCGTGGGAAGGGATAACAATGGTGGACATTTGGATGCATTTAAACATACCTATTGGATGCTGGCATTAAGCAGGGAGATTGGACCTAATTCGGCATCTTCACTTGGTCGGGCTCATGAAAAAGGGAATTTTAAATCTTTTAAAAAAGGAACGAAGGAAGACGGATTTCTACCGGACAAAGTTTCATCTGAAATGGACTTGTTTAATAATCAGGCAGGCGTAAATATTTATAAGAAATACCCGAAAGATTCTCAGGATCAAGATGTACAACATGTGCTCAGTCACCTTGAAAAAGGCAAACTTAGAATGATAAAGAAAGATGGTTCGCTCTTTATCAATTGCGAGGGCGATATGATTGACCCGTTGGCCTTAAAAGGGAGCTGGGAAAACGATAAGTGCTTAATTCCCACCTCAAAAATCTGATATCCAACATCTTATTCCAGGATTTTATACTCTTTGAAAATACTTAGCTTGGCTGCTTCTACTTCTTTTCTGTATGCTGGCCAGTCCAAATTGTAAAACTCATTCACCGATAAAATCGCTGGCTTCAGTTTTAAATTTGCATTTTCAATGAGCTGTATTTCTGTTGCTCCGGGAAGTTGTTGTAAGGAACGGACATAATAAATGGCGTTATTCAAATAAGAGACAGCACTTGGTTCTTTTTGAGAAGTAATTCCTTGTCTTTTATCTTCTTTACCCATGATACCATCTATTAAACTATCAATGGATTTGTTAATACTATCACTCGATTGTATCAAGTCTTTATAGGTTTCTTTATCGATGCTGTTTGCCTGTTTCTTTACGGTGGCGACTGTTGTTTTGGATTCTTTCAATCTTTCTACAGCTCTGTAGACCAGGTCTTTCTGTATCTCGAGCTCTTTGAGCATATCGTATTGCTTTTGTAAAACTTCAGAAGACAGATCTATTCTTGGATCATATTTGACTGTAATTTTTGTTGAATCTTTGAGGTGCTTATACCGAAGGACCAGTTTGTAATCACCAGGAATCACTTTAACTCCTGCAGGTTCTTTTTCCGTACTCACTTTTTTTCTCGATGGAGAAAAGACACCCTTTTCATCGAGATTCCAATACATTCTATGCAAACCTCCATCTTTGGGCTTTTTGAATTGCAAGGTTCTGATCAGTACATTCTGTTGATTAAAAACCTGTAAGGACAGGCTATCATTTTTGGTATTAATTGAATCGAGTTTTACCGTGTCATCAGCCTTTTTATCCTCATTGAAAACATAAGTAATCATGGCTCCAGATTTTCTATTCTCTCCATTAAAAATCGCATTTCCTCCAAATCTTGTTCCTGAGGGTTGCTGGTATTGAGCTAAATAGGCAGTTGGCGGTTCAAAGATTTGTAAACCGTTGTCTATTGTTGATGCACCTGTTTTAGCAATTTCTCTTAATGGCCTGAGGTCATCTAATACGTAAAATGAACGTCCAAAAGTAGCAATAGCGAGGTCCTGCTCTTTGGGGTGAATAACCATGTCCATGGTAGGAACACTTGGGTAGTTTTTATTCCATTTTGTCCATGAATTCCCTTCATCAATACTCAGGTACAAGCCGTTTTCTGTGCCCAGAAAAAGAAGGCTCTTTTCTTTAGGATCCTGCACCAAAGAAAGGCTGTAGCCAAATGTTTCATCTTTCTCGCCAAGAAGAGATTCCCATGATTGTCCATAATTTTTGGTTCTGAATAAATAAGGTTTGAAATCAAAATTTCTGTAATTGTTCACCACGGCATAGGCTTCACCTTTGTTAAAAGCAGAGACCTTTATTTGCGCCACCCAGCCATCTTTTGGATAGCTGCCTGATGTTGGACTCACATCTGACCAGCTTTCTCCGGCATTTTTGCTGAGTTGAATTCTCCCGTCATCCGTGCCAACCCATAAAACATCTTTTTCAAGCTGACTAGGAGCTATGACCAGAATTGTACAATAGTTTTCTGCTCCTGTGGCATCCATGGTAAGGCCACCACTATCATATTGTTGTTGTTTTTTAGGGTCGTTTGTAGTCAGGTCCGGAGAAATAATATCCCATTCATGTCCCTGGTTTTTCGACCTGTGAACAAACTGACTTCCAAAATAAATCGTTGATTGATCAAATGGATCTATCGCAATGGCAGAATTCCAATTAAAACGAAGCTTGATATCCGGATCGGGATGTACAGGCCTGATCAGTTTTGAGGCCCCGGTTTCTCTGTCATAGCGACTCACATATCCTTGTTGAGACATTCCATAACCAAAGCGGTTGTTTTTAGGGTCAGGAATCACATCAAAACCATCCCCAAATAGAATTTCCTGCCAATATGAATTTCGGATGCCCTGCGCTTTGAAGGTGTAAGCAGGTCCTACCCAGGAACCATTATCCTGCATGCCCCCATACAGGTTGTAGGGAAACTCATTGTCTACACTGATATGGTAAAACTGACCAACAGGCAGGTTTTCTACAAATCTCCAGGTCTTGCCCTTATCCTGGGTGATATTTAGTCCACCATCATTGCCATCTATCATATAGTCAGGATTGTTTGGATGGATCCACCAGGCGTGGTGATCAGGGTGAATACCAGCATCTGAATTATAGGCAGGCATGAGCTGTTTAAAACTTTTACCTCCGTCAATACTATAATTCACATAGGTGAAAACGGTATACAATCGATGCTCATTCGTGGGGTCCACAAAAATATCAGAATAGTAAAAAGGGCGATTTCCAATACCAGAACTACCTCTTCCTGATGATTTACTGTTAATTAAGGTCCATTTAAAACCACCGTCATCAGATCTGTAAAGACCATTTTTTTTAGCTTCCACCAGGGCATAAACCACTTTCGGATTGCTTTGTGAGATGGCAAGACCTATTCGCCCAAGGTTGCCTTCAGGAAGGCCATCGTCCTTTGTTCTTTTTGTCCAGTTATCACCACCGTCAAAACTAATATAAATACCAGAGCCTTCTCCTCCGGAATTAAATGTATAGGGCTTTCTTCTGTGCTCCCACATAGCCGCAATCAACTTGTTCGGATTGTTGGCATCAACTACGAGGTCCGCTGCACCGGTTTTGTTATTTACAAACAGTATGTTTTTCCAGGTTTTTCCTCCATCCGTTGTTTTGAAAACACCTCTTTCTTTATGTTCTCCCCAAGGGCTTCCAATGGCCGCAACATATACAATATCAGGATTGTCTCTGTCGATGACAATTCTGTGAATGTTTCTGGTTTTTTCCAAGCCCATCAATGTCCAGTTTTTCCCGCCATCAAGGCTTTTGTATATTCCATAGCCTCCGTTTAAGCTATTTCTCGGGTTTCCTTCTCCGGTACCGACCCAAATCACATCCGGATTGGATTGCTGAATTTTGATGGCGCCAATACCTTGAAGCTGTTCTTTGTCAAATATGGGTTTCCAGGAAATACCCTGGCTTTCAGATTTCCATACGCCGCCTGAAGCCGCACCAACATAAATCACATTCGGTTGATTGGTGATAACATCGATAGCCGTTATTCTTCCGCTCATACCGGCGGGGCCAATTGCCCTGGGTTTTAGTCCGGATAATTTTTCGATATCTATTTGTTGTGCCTGTGTAAAAATACTGGTCAGGACGAGAAGAAGTACTATTTTTTTCATGGTAGAATTGTTGCCGTAGATATATTCTATTGCTTGTTTTTTGGTATATTGCATATCAATAATACAAAGAAATTTTGTGATAATAATGCACTCCAAATTTATTAAGCAATCAGGTTTTTTAATTTTTTTTCTTTTTCTGACCACGATGTCATTAAAGGCACAAGATTATTTACCTGAAAAGCCAAAAAATCAGACCAGCGTTTACGATCAGGCGAACATGATGAACGTAAGCGATGCAAAAAGACTTGAGCAGAAATTAATCAATTACAGTGATACAACATCCACACAAATTGTGGTTCTTACCATAAATTCTCTTCAAGGAAATGAAATTGGACTTTATGCTGCAGAATTAGGACAAAAATGGGGTATTGGGCAAAAAGGGAAAGACAATGGTATTCTGTTACTTGTATCGAAGGATGACAGAAGAATGAATATCAGCACAGGCTATGGTATGGAACATATATTGACGGATGCCCTGTCTAAAAGAATTATTGAAAATATTATTACGCCTGCCTTTAAACAAGGAAATTATTACCAGGGTCTGGACCAGGGTACCACCGCAATCATGCAGATCATGAGTGGTGAGTACCAGGGTGAACGTGCCTATGAGGGGCCTGGTGGCAAAATCCCCGCTTTTTTTATAGTGCTTGTTTTTATCGTCATCATGATGATTCTGTCTCGTAGAAACAGAGGCGGAGGTAAGAATGGTGGAAGAAGGTCAGGAGGTTTCTCTTTATTAGACGCTATTATTCTGAGTAACGCCGGGCGAGGAGGTTTTGGTAGCAGAGGAGGTTTTGGCGGCAGTTCCGGAGGAGGTTTCGGAGGCGGAGGAGGCTTCGGCGGCGGCTTTGGTGGCGGCGGCTTTGGTGGAGGTGGTGCCAGCGGCGGTTGGTAATCAGGAGTTTAATCCTTATCCAACGCAAGAACAATATTATTTTCATCTCCAGGATCTGTAATCTCCTCTTGTAAAATGAATCCGTTTTTTTTCAACAATTGCAATGAACTGAGGTTTGCATGATGTGTATAGGCCACAAGCCTGTCAAAGTTCAGCACAGTAAAACCGAATGTAATAATCGCCTTCATGGCCTCATTCATGATACCTTGTTGCTGGTATTCAGGGTGCAGAGAATAACCAACTTCAGCCGTTTTTAGATCCTCGGAAAAATTCCACAAACAAATGGAACCAATCATTTTTTGGTCTTCTTTTTTACTGATGGCCCAATTGATATTGTCACCTTTTTCGTATCCATGTTGAACCATGTTCATAAAGTCAATAGCATCTTCTAATTTTTTGGCACCTTCTCTTTTGATATAGGCATTCACAGTAGTATCCGATCTAAGAAAAAACATCATTTGGTAATCCTCTTCGCTCAAATCTCTCAGCAATAGGCGGGGTGTTTTCAATTCGGGAAACGATTGAAAAGGGAATGTAATGGTATGCATAGACAAATTTTTCTGAGAGATTTATTACTCTACAATATCATTTTTAGATATTGAATAGTGCAGATCATTAATGGCCATTAAGGCAGCTGAGCCATACCACTCTTTGAGTTCCATGCTCAGGACACCTGCCTGAATTGATGGGTCGGAATTTGTCAATGCTTCGGCATCTTCCAGATTGTCTACATTAAAAACATAGATACCTCTGAGGTCACCATCCCCAAAAAAAGGACCCGCCAATACCAGTTTGCCTTCTTCCGCCAATCTGTTTATATTTTCCATGTGAGCTCTTTGAAGCTTGCTTTTTTCTAAAGAATCAACACTTTTATTGGGGCCTCTTTTTAAGAAAGCAATCACATATTTTTTCATTCCATAAGCGTCGGCTCCATAGGCAGCAGCTTTTACAGAGTCAAATTTTGAATTTATTTCAGTATGATTCTGATCTGGGTTTGTACCCTCAGTCTTTTCTTTGGTTTCTTTTTGACAATTCCAAAGAAGCAAAGCAAAGAGCATCACACTGAATACGCGATAGGTATTTTTCATGGTGAATGATTTTATTTGAAAGCGAGTGCTAAAGATACTAAATATGAACTTTTGAACCAGTTGCGGTTTTTAGGATTTCTTTTTTTCATAGGTGGCACATAGAAATTCACCCCTTTCTCCGCAGATCACCTTTTCACTGCTCGACACAGCTTTTAAAGCCACAGAAAGTTTTCTTAGAGGAGTCCATACAGCATCCATTTTTTTCAACGATTCTTTTAGCCAAGGATTTGACCCTGATTTGCTTTTCCTCAACAAGTTACCATCCTTATCTAAAATCGGAGCTCGTTTTCTCTGACGTCCTCTATCGATATCATAGATGGTAGGTTTTTTTGCGTAGAACTCACTAAAATCTACGAATGAGGTGGATAGATCAAGCTGGCTTCCTATCTGTTTCATAGAGTCTTCGCTCAGCCACCAATGATGAACTGGTGGTGATTCAGTATCATAAACCACTGATTCTGGCGCAATTGATCTGTTAGGGGTCGTCACAATGATGCTTCCTGAATCATTGATTAGTTCAGAAATAGCTTTAATAAATGACACTGGTAGATTCACATGTTCAATGACTTCTGTGAGTATGGCAATGTCATATTGACCTTTATGACTTTTGGCGTGTTCAAACAGATCAGCATCAAGATACAGATCACCGAAGTTTTCTCTGGCTTTTTGCACAGCCTTCGTTGATACGTCCATTCCCTTGATATCATATCCTTCAGTACTTAAAGCATAGGTAAGGTAGCCAAGGCCACTTCCAATCTCAAGAATTTTCACGGTTGATTTGTCAACAACGAGATTGGATAAAGATTTTTGAACCGCCCAATACGCCTCGTTGGAATTCGCCAGATATTCCATGGGCTGTTTTTGCTTCCTTATGTTTGAAAAGTACCTCCAATATCGACTATAACCCGGTACATCTTTTCCATTCATATATATGGCATCGTATATCGTTGAAGCATCTACTCTGGGAAGGCTAAAAGAGGTATTGCAGTTCTGACAATGATAAACTTTAAATCTTGTTCCTTGCTGGTAACCTTGAATGTTTTCTTCTTTTAAAGTGGCGGGAGAATAACAAATATCACATTCAATATGTTCTTGTTGCATAGTTATTTTTTTCTAAAATAGATGACAATAGGTACTCCTTTTAAATCATAAATTTCGCGAAGCTTGTTTTCAATATATCTTTTGTAGGGATCCTTCACATATTGAGGGAGGTTTGCAAAAAAGACAAACTGAGGTGTAGGGGAAGGTAGTTGCATACAGTATTTGATCTTAATGTATTTCCCTTTGTAAGCCGGAGGTGGATTTTGCTTCATGATGTCCAACATTGCCTCATTCAATTTGCTGGTAGCAATTTTTTGTTTTCTGTTTTCAAAAACCTCCACTGCTGTTTCTATGGCCTTAAAAATTCGCTGTTTCGTTAAGGCAGAAATAAATACAATAGGGACATCTGTAAAGGGCGCCGTTTCCTTTCGGATCATTGCTTCAAATTCCTTAGTCGTATGTGTGTCTTTTTCAACCAGGTCCCATTTGTTGACCAAAATAACAATCCCTTTTTTATTCTTTTCTGCCAACCAGAAAATGTTCTGGTCCTGACCTTCAAAACCTCGGGTGGCGTCGATCACAAGAATACATACATCACTATATTCAATGGCCCTTACTGATCTCATTACAGAGTAAAACTCCAGGTCATCTTTTACCTTGGATTTTTTTCTGATTCCGGCGGTGTCAACCAGGTTGAAATCAAATCCAAATCGATTGTATTTCGTATCATTTGAATCTCTTGTAGTTCCTGCAATATCTGTAACAATGTACCTGTCTTCACCAATCAGAGCATTTATAAAGGAAGATTTACCCGCATTTGGCCTTCCTACAACAGCAAACCGTGGCAGGTCATCAGCAACAGCTTCTTCTTTCTCGGGAAGCGCCTCTATAATCGCATCCAACAATTCTCCTGTTCCGCTTCCGTTTGTACTTGCAATGGTGTAATATTCACCCAGACCCAAAGCGTAGAATTCAACAGCATCTGCTGCTCTTTTGGCATTGTCAACTTTGTTGACTGCCAGAAATATTGGTTTTTTGGCCTGACGAAGCAATTGGGCGACTTCTTCATCCATTCCAGTTACTCCGTTTTCGACATCCACCATAAAAATTATGGCATCTGCTTCGTCGATAGCAAGCTCAACTTGCTTGTCTATTTCAGCTTCAAATATATCGTCACTTCCAACAACATAACCACCTGTATCTATTAAAGAGAATTCCCGGCCATTCCAATCTGTTTTACCATAATGTCTGTCTCTGGTTACCCCGCTAACAGCGTCCACAATAGCTTCCCTTCTTTGAACCAATCGGTTGAAGAGGGTGGATTTTCCAACATTTGGTCTCCCTACGATCGCTACAATATTTCCCATGCCTGTTTTTAAATAAAATCGGTGCAAAGATACGCTTATAAAGTTGAATTGGAAAACTGCTTGCCTGGATTAAAAAAAAAGCTATATTTATCCTACAGCTTAAAGAAATAAGCCTAAAATTCTATACTCCAACATATGAATGATCCTATCCATAACGATGAATTAAATCGCATTCTCTTAAAGCCCAGATTCAAATTAAAATACAGTGCTTCAGTTGAGGAAATATTGGATGAATTTAGAGGTAATCTGGCTATTGAGGATTGCAAATACAAAAGTAAGATAGTCAATCATCATATTGTTATTGATGTACCTCTGGATGAAGAGCATTTTTGGTCACCTCAATTACATGTCGAGGTTGAAAAAGAAGATGAGGTTACCGTTGTAAAAGGTATATTAGGACCAAAGCCAAAAATATGGACAATGTTTATGTTCCTTCATTTTATTGTGGCTTTAGCATTTTTTATTTTTTTCGTTATTTTTTATTCGAAGTGGAGCCTGGATCAGGACTATCAGTTTTCCATGATCATGTTCCTACTGATGCCGGTGCTATGGTTTGTTTTATACTTTATAGGTCAACTAGGAAAAAAAATTGGCTACGAACAAATGGTTGGACTTCATAACTTTTTGATCAAAGCACTCGGAAATTTTAAATCAATTAATGATTAGATTCCATTTTCAATAAGAATCTCCGACATTTCTTTTTGTAATTCAAGGGCCTTCTCTCTGGCTTTCTCAGCAAAATCTGTTGCTGCAGAAGCATAGATAATTCCTCGTGAAGAATTTACAAGAAGCCCGATGTTTTTATTGATACCAAATTTACACACTCCCTGCAGATCTCCGCCTTGCGCACCTACTCCAGGTACAAGTAAAAAATGATCCGGAACTATTTTTCTAATTTTTTCGAAATACTCAGGTCTGGTTGCACCAACTACGTACATCAATTGCTCGCTGTTTTTCCAATTTAATGATGTTTTCAAGACCGTTTCGTACAGGGTTGCACCTTGCTCGTTTTTTAATACTTGAAAATCTAAACCACCTTTGTTTGATGTTAAGGCCAGCATGATGGTAAATTTGTTTTTAAAGGCAAGAAAAGGCTCTACCGAATCACTACCCATATAAGGTGCCACCG
>NZ_JBPCUJ010000037.1:0-15362 GCF_051011215.1 Lutimonas sp. | reverse complement strand
GATTTTAGGAAGAAGGACTTTTACGAAGCAATACTGAATTATCAAAGAAGAGAGAGACGATTTGGAAAAACAAGTGAACAAATTGAAAACAGTAATAAATAATTTAAGATATACAGGTTTACTGTTCTTTTTTATCTTAATTGGTGTTACTGTGAATGGGCAAAATACTCCCCAAAGCAACACATCGACTCAAGATACCATCCAGGCAACTCAAGCCATGGATACAATTCCTGTTTCACAACAAAAAACAGATTCAATTAAAACACCGGTGGGTGCAAATGCTATTGATTCATTAGGTACTGTATCAAATGCTCAGGCAAAAGATACGGTGATCAAGGCACCGGCTGAACCCATTGAACTTGTTAAAAATAAGAGGTATTTATTAGGAGGTGTTTCCGTTGTTGGAAATGAGACTATTTCTGAGCAATCCATATTGATATTTTCCGGGTTGAATTCGGGACAGCGATTAAAGATTCCCGGAGATAAATTGTCTTCCGCGATCAAACGTCTCTGGAGTTCGAAATTGTTTTCTAACGTAGACGTTTTTGTTACCAAACTGGATGGCGACGCCGTGTATTTGGAGATCAATGTAAAAGAACTGGACAAGGTTGGAAGTCTGACCGTTACAGGACTTAAAAAATCCAAATTAGAAGAGCTTAAAAAAGAGATTGAGTTTCAGGAAGGGTCCATGCTAACTGAAAATTTAATTACGACTACTGAAAACTATATAAAGGATAAGTACAGAGCAAAAGGTTTTCTAAAAACCAAAGTAACCATTGACACTAAAAAAGATACTGCTTTTCCTAACACACAAGATGCCCTTATCGTTATTGACAAAGGAAATCGAATCAAAATAAAGAACATTACTTTTCACGGGAATACTGCTTTGACTGATAAAAAGTTAAAGAAAACCATGAAAAAAACAAAGGAAAAAGGAATAACCAGAATGTTCTCTCCTTCTAAATTTGTTGAAGATCTCTATGAAGAAGATTTGGACATGGTCGTTTCCTTATTTCAGGAAAAAGGATTTAGGGATGCTTTGATTATTAAAGATTCCATCTCCTGGAATAAAGACAATACCATTAATCTTGACATCTTTTTAACCCAGGGAGAGCGCTATAAATTCGGGAATATCAATTTCTTAGGAAACACTGTCTTTACAGATCAGCAACTAAGAACCATTCTTAGAATTGACAATGGTGTTACCTATAACGGAAAAGCATTGAACGAAAGAGTATACGGAGACGGTACTCCTGAATCTGTAGATATTACCAACACCTATTTAGATAATGGTTATCTTTTTTCAAGAGTGAATGCTGTTGAAACCAGTGCTGCGAATAATATTATCGATTTAGAGATTCGTATTATTGAAGATGAACCTGCTTCGATAAGAAAAGTGACTGTTAAAGGGAATGATGTAACCAATGATCATGTTCTTTACAGAGAGATTCGTACCAAGCCAGGTGACCTCTTTAGCAAGAGTGATATCGTCAGGTCAATTCGTGAATTAGGTCAACTAGGATTTATCGACCCTGAGAATATTGTTCCGGATGTACAGCCTAACTTTGCTGATAAAACTGCGGATATTGAATTTTCGGTTTCAGAAAAAGGTTCCAGTCAGATTGAATTACAAGGTGGATATGGAGGTGGCACCTTTGTAGGTACTCTTGGTCTGTCATTCAACAACTTTTCGATCAAAAATTTATTCAATTTAGAAGAATACAAACCAGTACCAAGAGGTGATGGACAAAATATAGCATTGAGACTGCAGGTGAGTAAATTCTACAGAACCTATAGTTTATCCTTTTCAGAACCATGGATGGGTGGTAAAAAACCAAAAGGATTTAATTTCTCAATTTACAACTCAAGTCAATTTGGATTTAATCCATTTACCAACGATGTTGACAAAGATCAATTATTAGACATTATTGGAGCATCTGTTGGATTGAGTCAACGATTAAAGTGGCCAGATGATTTCTTCACCCTGTCTACTTCATTTAACTATCAACGATACAAACTTCAGAATTACACCATTTCATCTTTTGATTTTGACAATGGTATTTCGAACAACTTTAACTTTGCTGTTAATTTTGGTAGAAGTTCAGCCGGACCGAACCCTGTTTTCCCTTCAGGAGGTTCTCAGTTTAACGTGTTGTTAAAGTTAACGCCACCTTACTCATTATTTAATGACAAAGATTATACGGATCTGCCGGATGAAGAAAAGTACGAATGGATTGAGTTTTATAAAATTGTATTTACCGGGAAATGGTACAGTCCTGTAGCCGGTAAACTGGTATTGATGTCGAATGCGGAATTAGGATTCTTAGGTCATTATAATGACGAAATCGGGGCTCCTCCTTTTGAAAGATTTTATGTAGGTGGTGATGGTTTACAGACAGGAAGATTTGATGGTAGAACAACCATTGCATTGAGAGGATATCCTAATTCGAGTTTATCATCACAAACGGGTGGTACCATTTATAATAAAATTGGTTTTGAATTAAGATACCCTATAACATTGAAGCCTTCAGCCTCTATATATGCATTAACATTTCTTGAAGCAGGTAATTCCTGGAATGAGTTTAGAGAGTACAGACCTTTTGAATTAAAAAGATCTGCTGGTGGTGGTATCAGGGTGTTTATGCCAGCATTTGGTTTGCTGGGAGTTGACTTTGGATATGGGTTCGATACGATACCCGGATCTAATATAATTTCTGGATGGCAAACGCATTTTATCATTGGGCAACAGTTTTAAGCTAATTTGCTATATTTGCCCCAAATCAAGAAATGGCACGATATTTTCTTGAAAACTAATAGAATGAAAGTAAATAGGGTTTTAATAATCGTCTTGGTCTGTATCAGTTTTATGGTTCAGGCTCAAAAACCACAGAGGGTAGCCTATATTGACATGAACTACATATTGGAGAACGTGCCCGAATATGTAAATGCCCAGTCTCAGCTGGATGCGAAAGTAAAAAGCTGGCAAAAAAAATTGGACGTGCTCTCCAATGAAATTGAGCAAATGAATACGGATCTTACCAATGAAAAAACATTGTTAACAAAAGATCTGATTAGTGAAAGGGAAGAGGACATTGCTATTAAGCAACAGGAATTAAGCCGATTGCAACAAGCCTATTTTGGACCGACAGGTGATTTATTTCAAATGAGAAAACAACTTGTTAAGCCAGTTCAGGATCAAGTGTATAATGCAATTCAGGACATAGCCGGAAAGAAACGGTACGACTTTGTTTTTGATAAGTCGAGTGATTTGATTCTTTTATATAGTAATAGTAAGTTTGACATTAGCGAATTGGTGCTGAATGCCATCGTTAAGAACAGGAAGAGACAAGCTGTTCAGGATCTGAAAACTGAAAGGCTGGCGAAAGCCGGAGTAGTTGCCAGTCCAACAGTGCTTGAAAATGAAAACGAAGCGGTTGAAGGAGCCTCAGCTGATCCAGTTGCGACTGAAGCAGAGGCAATTGAATCTGAAGCCGTAACGGAAGAAAAGACTGAAGAACAACTCAAACTTGAGGCAAGGATTGCCAAGAGAGAAGAGTTAAAAGCGAGAATTAAGGCACAACAAGAATCTCGTGCCAGAATGAGAGATTCATTAAAACAAGTTGCTGAAGAAAAGAGAGCAGCCAAATTGAAAGAAATAGAGGATAGAAAGAAACAGAGACAAGAAGCAATAGATAACAACAATTAAAAAGTAAAAACAAAAAAATTATTAATAACAAATTATTTGAAAAATGAAATTATTTAGAAATTTATTCGTGGCATTTGCACTTTTGATGGCTTTTAATACAGTTGAAGCCCAAAATGTTGCTCATATTGATAGCGAACAACTATTGATGGCCATGCCAGAGACTAAAGCAATGGAGACTGAATTAAAAAAAGTGCAGCAAACATATGCAGATGAGTATAATGCTCAAGCTACTGCTCTTCAGGCAAAATTACAGAAGTATGATGCTGAAGCTCCAACGCAGACTGATGCTAAAAATGAAGAAAGAAGAGTTGAGGTAGAAGGATTGAAGCAAAAAATCCAGAAATATGCTCAGACTGCTGATCAGGAAATTCAAAAGAAAAGATTTGATCTTTTAAAGCCAATCGTAGAGAAAGCCCAAAAAGCTGTAAGTGATGTTGCTGCTGAAAAAGGATTCAAATATGTTATGGATTCTTCTCCAGGTAAAGGACTAATCGTTTTTCAAGGTGAAGATCTAATGCCATTAGTGAAAACTAAACTTGGAATCCAATAGAGCTACTTTTACTTTCAAAATAAAAAAAACATCCTTGCTTCTAGGATGTTTTTTTTTGCAGTATACTGTGACGCCTCTTACTTATACCAACCCGCATATTTTACATAATTAGTAGCGATTCGATCTATTTCTCCAGACATCAGTTCTTTATTTATATCTTTGATTTTTTTAGCCGGCATTCCCGCAAAAACAGAGCCTGAAGGCACCAGAGTTCCTTTTGTTACTACAGCCCCGGCGGCAATAATGCTATTACTTTCAACAACACAATCATCCATAATAATAGCCCCCATTCCAACCAGTACATTGTCATGAATCGTACATCCATGAACCAATGCATTATGACCGATTGAAACATTGTTTCCAATAGTTGTCGGAGACTTTTTATAAGTAGCATGAATTACAGCCCCATCCTGCACATTTACTTTATTTCCCATTTTAATGTAATGTACATCTCCTCTGATCACTGCATTATACCAGACACTGCATTGATCTCCCATGGTCACCTCCCCTACAACAACTGAATTTTCGGCAAAAAAACAGTCTTTTCCCTGTACAGGCATCTTGCCGTTAAGCTCTCTTAGTATCATATTTCTTTTTTAGATGGATTTAACATATGCATCAAAAGTAAGAAAAAATACTTTCGTAAATTTGCAATCCTATACCCTAAAGATATGTCAAAAATAAAAATCGAATACACCTCAAATCCTGGAATAATTAAGTTCATTTCAGAAAAAATGCTTACTGAAAGCAGCTATGAATATAATTCAATTGATGATGCCAAAAACTCAGCCCTGGTGCAGCAATTGTTTCATTTACCATTTGTCAAAAAAGTTTTTATCACGGCCAATTTTATTGCTTTGGAAAAATTTGACATCCTGGAATGGAAAGAAGTAGAAAAAGAACTTCAAGAGATTCTTGAAATGTATTTGGACCAGAACGATTCTCTTTTTTCAGAAGATAAAACGGAACAATTGGTAGAAGTGTATGCAGAGAGCACACCGAATCCGAATGTGCAGAAATTTGTGACAAACAAATTACTGAGCAACCAGCATATAGAATTGAGTAGCATTGAGGATGCACATGAGGTACCGCTTGCTTATGAACTATTTGGCTTTCCTTTTGTAAAGGAAGTTTTTATCTCCGACAACTATGTGTCAATTCAAAAAACAACTGATTTGGACTGGTTTGAAGTAAACAACAGTCTTCGTGACTTTTTAAAAGAATACCTTCAGAGTGATCGAAGAATTGTGGCTGAAGGATACAAGCCCAGCGTAAAAGAAGCCCAGCAAAACAATGTAAAGTTCACAGCAACGGATGATGACATTTCCAAAGAAATTATTGCGGTTTTAGAGGAGTATATCAAACCAGCGGTGGCAGGTGATGGAGGTAATATTCAATTTTTATCGTATGTGCCGGACACCAAAGAAGTAAATGTATTGTTGCAAGGAGCTTGTAATGGTTGTCCTTCATCAACAATCACCCTGAAAAATGGGATTGAAGCCACCTTAAAGCAGCTACTTCCTGGTAAAATTGGTGCTGTGAACGCCTTAAATTAAAGAACCTTTTCCGTGAACATATGAAGAATCCTATTCAACTAATTGTATGTATCTCTGCATTTTTAATGATCAGCGGGTTACATGCTCAGAAAACCATTGCTCCTGTGACCTATCCAGAAACAACCAAAGGAAATACTATAGACAATTATTTTGGCACTGAAGTTCCAGACCCTTACAGATGGCTAGAAGATGATCGCTCAGAAGAAACGGAAAACTGGGTAAAAGCTCAAAACAAGGTGACGCAGGGTTATCTGAGTCATATTCCATATCGGGATCAGATCAAAGATAGAATGACCAAGTTATGGAATTATGAAAAATACAGTGCTCCTACAAGTCATGGAGACTATGATTATTTTTATAAAAATGACGGGCTTCAAAATCAATATGTTTTATACAGACAAAAAGGAAATCAGGAAGCAGAAGTCTTCTTAGACCCCAACACTTTTTCAAAAGATGGCACCACAAGCTTAAGTGCTGTGTCATTTACAAAAGATGGAAGTAAAGTGGCTTATTCAATATCAGAAGGCGGTTCGGATTGGAGAAAGGTGATTGTTATTGATGCTTTGAGTAAAGAAATTGTTGAGGATACGATACAGGATGTGAAGTTCAGTGGTCTATCATGGTATAAAAATGAAGGATTTTATTACTCGAGTTATGACAAGCCTGAAGGCAGCGAATTGTCGGCCAAAACAGACCAGCATAAATTATACTACCACAAGCTTGGCACCCCTCAGTCTGAAGACAAGGTGGTTTTTGGTCTCGACACAAAACGCAGATATGTTTTTGGGTATGTGACAGAAGATGAAAAGTACCTGGTGGTTACAGCATCAAATGCGACTTCTGGAAACGAACTTTACATGAAAGACCTGCGAAATGCCAAAAATGAATTAATCGCAGTAGTGGATAATTATGACAATGATTATGCTGTTATCCACAGCAAGGGTGAAACGATTTTTGTATCAACAAACCTGGATGCTCCGAACAAAAAAGTGATTTCCTTTGATTTTAAGAAACCCGAGCTGTCAAACTGGAAAGATTTTATTCCTGAAACTGACAATGTATTGAGCATTTCTACCGGGGCCGGATATTTTTTTACGGAATACATGGTCGATGCAATTTCAAAAGTGTTTCAATACGATGTGAAAGGAACTAAAATTCGGGAAATAAAACTCCCTGGAATAGGAAGTAGTTCCGGATTTAGTGGTAAAATGAAAGACAAGAAGTTATACTATTCATTCACTAATTATGTAAGTCCACCTTCGATTTATGAATTTAATCCTTCGGATGGCACGTCAAAATTATTCAAAAAGCCAAAAGTTGGATTTGATTCTAATGCCTATGAATCCAAACAGGTGTTTTATACCTCAAAAGATGGAACCAAAGTCCCTATGATCATTACCTTTAAAAAAGGTACGGTACTAGATGGCAATAACCCGACCATCTTGTATGGATATGGCGGTTTCAATATCAGTTTAACTCCTTCTTTTAGTATAGTAACTGCCACCTGGCTTGAAATGGGCGGAGTCTATGCAGTTGCCAACCTTCGAGGTGGTGGTGAATATGGAAAAGCCTGGCACGATGCCGGAACTCAATTAAAAAAACAAAATGTCTTTGATGATTTTATTGCAGCAGCAGAATACCTCATTACAGAAAAATATACATCGAGTAAGTTTCTGGCAATTCGAGGAGGATCGAACGGAGGGCTTCTGGTGGGAGCAACCATGACCCAAAGACCTGATTTGATGCAAGTAGCTTTGCCTGCAGTTGGTGTATTAGATATGCTCAGATACCATACTTTTACAGCGGGTGCCGGATGGGCCTATGATTATGGAACATCTGAACAAAGTGAAGAAATGTATGAATATTTGCGGAATTACTCTCCGGTGCACAATGTGAAAAATGGGACTTCGTATCCAGCAACCCTGGTGACTACAGGCGATCATGACGACAGAGTGGTTCCTGCACATTCCTTTAAATTCGCGGCAGAATTGCAGGACAAACAAGAAGGCAACAATCCGGTTATGATCAGGATAGAAACACAGGCAGGTCATGGCGCCGGAACACCCGTTTCAAAAACCATCGATCAGTATGCGGATATATTCAGTTTTACCTTGTTTAACATGGGTATTGAGGAGCTTGATGCCCCGGTGAAAGATTAATATCTGAAAAAATAGAATGTTAGGCTATTGATAAGAGCTCAATTTTTTTTCCGGACAAGGTAATCTCATCGCCTTGAGATTTACCTAAAAGCAAGGCTCCTATTGGTGATGAAGATGAAATCGCATAATAGCTGTTGTCTTTAATAGCGATCAGGCCTGCACTAATTGATAAAAAATAATGCCCCTGACTTGTTGTTACCAGACTTCCGAGTCGTGCATGACTTGAATTTATGCTGAGATCAATTCTTTGCAATACCTCTTTCATTTTGCTTACAACTTCTAATTGCTGAGAAGCCTTCTCCATTTCGAGATGAAGCATCGCCCTACCGGTTTCGTGTTTATCGCCTGCAGAGCTTTTTGATTCATTCTCTAAAGCCAATTGATTGGCCTGCATAATTTTTTCAATATTCTGAGACTTCGCAGTAACGAAACGAGTACAGGCCTCTAACAGCTCTTTTTTAAGTTCATCCATAACTATTCTTTGATCAAAAATAATAGAATTATAACTGGATACCTCAATATTAGTGAAAAGCCTCTATCTTACAACTTCAAAAACTTGAATATGAATCAAACAAGATGTACCTGGTGCGGCAATGATCCGCTATATATGAACTATCATGACAATGAATGGGGAGTTCCCGTTTTTGATGACCATCTTTTGTTTGAATTTCTGGTACTTGAAACGTTTCAAGCAGGCCTTAGCTGGATTACTATATTGCGAAAACGTGAAAACTTCAGAGTAGCCTTTGATAATTTTGATTATCAAAAAATTGTCACTTACGATGAAGCCAAATATGAAGCGCTGCTTCAGGACAGTGGCATCATCCGTAACAGACTTAAAATCAAAGCGACCATTGCAAACGCTCAGAACTTTATCAAGATTCAACAAGAATTTGGGAGCTTTTCACATTATATATGGCAATTTGTCGAAGGGACACCGATACAAAATAATTGGAAGGAAATGAATCAGGTACCAGCCACAACAACATTGTCTGATACCATCTCCAAAGCAATGAAAAAAAGAGGATTCAAATTTGTTGGCTCCACAGTTATCTATGCCTACATGCAGGCAATTGGCTTGGTCAATGATCACATTTCAAGCTGTTTCAGACATGCCTCGATCAAGCATCAACAATAAAACGCTTACTTAATTCATAATGCTTTCCCTGTTAATTTTCACCGGTTTTACAGGTATATAAATTTCAGTAAGTAAGGCTGCAGGGTTGGGTGTATTTGACGGGTTGTTAACGTAAATCTCAAATGGTTCTCCGTTCTCATCGTATGCGTAATTCGTAAGAGATTCAACATGATACATAGCCTTGTCCCAGGCCTGCTGCGAATTCACATACGCCCCTTTTAACAAGGTTTTTGAATACGTACCTCTTTCCATAAATCCTGTAAGGATATCAGATCCTTGTGTAATAATACGTTCAGAAACAGGATAACCCACAGAAAACATTGTTGTTCCATTTTCCTGATCAAATTTATGATAAATGGTAAAGGCACTTCCAGTTGAACGTACATTATTTTTTGAAACATAGTCTTCAACGGCAGCAATCATTTCTTTTTGCTTCAG
Source organism: Lutimonas sp. (assembly GCF_051011215.1). Lineage (NCBI taxonomy): Bacteria > Pseudomonadati > Bacteroidota > Flavobacteriia > Flavobacteriales > Flavobacteriaceae > Lutimonas > Lutimonas sp. The sequence goes on along the minus strand of NZ_JBPCUJ010000037.1, from coordinate 5,815 downwards.
GGCCATATTGTTGATTTTAGTTGAAGTCGACACATAGAGATAGAATCCGCCACTGTAATCTACAATACCTAATGAATCTATGGTGTAAACCTGTAACTTTCTTTGCAAATTCTCATCAAATAACTCCAGGCCTCTCTCCTGCATAGGTCCAAGTTGTTCTTCCATCCCCGATGCCATAAATCTTGAGATGAATGGCATTTCACCTTTTATGCCCCAGGTCAATTCTGTTCCTTCCTTTTTCTTTTTTAAAATCCAGTAAACATCAGATCCCATATCCCCAAAGGGAGTTTCAAATACAATTTCCTGATCCAATCTATCCGGTTCGGCAACGGCATTGGTCTTCATACGTCCTCCTCCTTCTATATCCGAGGTCCAGGAATAAGCAGCTCCTGTTCCTGAGGACACATCCGCATATTGAACTCTAATGGTTGAATCCGTTTCATACCAGGGGCCCCATTCTTCCCAGTTTTTATAATCATTAAGATCGTTAAAAACAACGGACTGGTCTGCCTTGATCATCCTGGTTCTTACAACATCATAGCTTCCATCCAAGGTGGCTAAATAAATAGCTGCAATCACAATAATAACTAATAAAAGAAGAAAAATATTTTTTAAAAATCTCATTTAGAAGAAGTTTGGTATTAGGTTAAATCAAATATAATAATTAATTCTTAATATATTATATATGAGATAGTTAATAAACTTTTTTCATTTGGAAAAACCTTGAGTTTTGCATAAATTTGAACGACTTATATCTAAAATAAATTTCAAATGAATATCAAATATCTATTGAGTTTTTTACTGGCTTCAACCTTATTGTTCTCATGCCAAAAAGCAGCGGAAAAAGAAGCCTCAACTGCAACTGAAACTACTGAACAGGAGTTCAGCGTTTTATCAGAACAGTTCGCCGATATCAAAATTTTAAGATATCAGATTCCAGGTTTTGATCAATTAAGCCTGCAACAGAAAAAATATGTGTATTACCTGACTCAGGCAGGACTTGCCGGCAGGGACATTATGTACGATCAGAATTACAGACACAATTTAAAGATCCGAAGGGCACTTGAAGTTGTCTATGTAAAATATGATGGTGATAGAAATTCAGAAGACTGGAAACATTTTGAAACCTATCTGAAAAGAATATGGTTTGCAAACGGTATCCACCATCATTACGCGAACGACAAATTTATCCCCGATTTTTCGAAAGATTATTTAACCGAATTAATGGAGAAGTCTCGTGTTAAATTAGATGAAGAGGCTGTGGACATCATTTTTAACGATCAAGACCTGAAAAAGGTCAACCTGAATGCAGAAAAAGGACTGATCAAAGGTTCTGCCATCAATTTTTATGGCCAAGACATTACTGCACAGGAAGTGGACGACTATTATGCCAACATTGAAACAGACGAGGACCAGCCCATAGAAAAGGGCTTAAATTCCAAATTAGTCAAAGAAAATGGTGAATTAAAAGAGAGGGTTTGGAAGAAGAATGGCATGTACGGTGCCTCAATTGAAGAAATCATTTCATGGCTTGAAAAAGCAAAAGAGGTGGCAGAAAATGAAAGTCAGGCCAAAGGTTTGGAACTACTCATCCAATACTACGAAACAGGAGATTTAAAAATCTGGGATGAATACAACATTGTTTGGGCCAAATCAACAGAAGGTGATATAGACTACATCAATGGTTTTATTGAAGTTTATAATGACCCAAAAGGATATAAAGGTTCTTACGAATCTGTTGTCCAGCTCAAAGATTTCGAAATGTCAAAAAAAATGGCGGCATTGGCCGAAAATGCACAGTGGTTTGAAGACAATTCTACACTGGATCCTTCACACAAAAAAGCAGATGTGGTAGGTGTTTCTTATAAAACCGTAAATGTGGCAGGAGAAAGTGGCGACGCCTCACCATCAACACCTATCGGAATTAACCTGCCAAACAATAACTGGATTAGAGAACAGCATGGTTCAAAATCTGTTTCTCTGGGAAATATTATCCATGCCTATGCGAATGCCGGAAGCTCTGGAAGGCTTAATGAGTTCGCTTATAACGAGGACGAAATTAAAACAGAAGAAACATACGGACAGCTGGCAGACAAATTACATACAGCTTTGCACGAAGTTATTGGCCATGCCAGTGGAAAATTAAATCCAGGAGTAGGTACTCCAAAGGAAACATTAAAGAATTATGCTTCCACTCTTGAGGAAGCCAGAGCTGACCTGGTAGGCCTTTACTATTTACCAGATGAAAAACTGGTCGAAATAGGAATTTCTCCCAATGCCGCAGGAATTGGAAAAGCAGCCTTTGACGGATACATTCGTAATGGGTTAATGACACAGCTCATCAGATTAAACCTGGGTGATGACATCGAAGAAGCGCACATGAGAAACAGACAACTGGTTGCCGCCTGGGCGATGGAAAAAGGAACCAAAGACAATGTGATCGAAAAAGTTCAAAAAGACGGAAAGACCTATTTCAAAATCAACGATTACAACAAACTAAGAGATTTATTTGGAGAACTTCTGAAAGAAATACAACGCATTAAATCTGAAGGTGACTTTGAATCTGGTAAAAACCTGGTTGAAACCTATGGGGTAAAAGTTGATCAGGAGATTCACAAAGAGGTATTGGAAAGAAACAGCAAGTTTAAATCGGCTCCATATTCAGGATTTATCAACCCTGTTTTATCTCCTGAATTAAACGAGAATGAAGAGATCATTGACATTAAAGTAGTTCAGCCGAAAAGTTTTGCAGATCAGATGCTTCAATATGCCAAAGACTTTACTACCTTACCTGACAACAATTAACAACCATTTAATTTAATTAAAAGACCGTAATGACAAATTACGGTCTTTTACAATCTAACAAGAAGAATGGAATCTATGACAGGTGTTGTTGTCAAATCTACCGGAAGCTGGTATTGGGTCAGAACAGAATCTCATGCTCAGATTCAATGCAGAATTCGTGGTAAATTCCGAACCAAAGGCATCAAAAGCACCAACCCGTTGACCGTGGGAGATCATGTTGATTTTGAAATGGAATTAAACACCAATACAGGTGTGATCACGAACATCCATGACCGAAAAAATTATATTGTCAGAAAATCTGTAAACCTTTCAAAACAGACCCATATAATTGCGGCCAACATAGACCTTGCTTTTTTACTTGTTACCTTAGACAATCCACCTACTTTCCCTCCTTTTATCGATCGATTTCTGGCCACCGCTGAAGCCTACGGTATTGAGGCCATTCTCTTATTCAATAAAATGGACCTCAACGACGAAAAACTTGAAAGTAAAAAAAATGAGTTGGTTAAGATCTATAGCGATATTGGTTATCAGTGTATCGAAATGGCAGCCACAGAAAACATGAATATTGAGAAGGTTAAAAACTTAATGCTGGGAAAAATCAGCATGTTTTCCGGTCATTCCGGCGTAGGAAAATCAACGCTGATCAATGCTATTGACCCCTCACTTCAATTAAAAACAGCCGCGGTTTCAAGTCAACACAAGCAAGGACAGCATACCACCACTTTTGCAGAAATGTTTGCCATTCCGACGGAGCCTGAGAGCTATATCATAGATACTCCTGGCATCAAAGGTTTTGGGGTTGTGGATTTCGAAAAGCACGAAATCAGTGATTATTTTCCCGAATTTTTTGCCCGCAAGGACCAATGTAAATTTAATAATTGCCTGCATGTTAATGAACCTAAATGCGCTGTAAAACAAGCGCTGGAAAATGGAGAGATTTCTACATCAAGGTATCGAAGTTATTTGCAATTATTAGAAGGGGAAGAAGAGAATTACCGAACGAACACCTACGATTTCTAAACAAGAATTATGAAAGCAGTTGTACAAAGAGTCAATAAAGCATCTGTGAGCATCGATGGAAAGGTGCACAGCAAGATCAAACAAGGCTTATTAGTACTCCTTGGAATCACGGATAACGACAATGCTGAGGATATCGAATGGCTGGCAAAAAAAATCGTGAATTTACGCATCTTTAATGACGACTCGGGCATCATGAATCTTTCAGTGATTGACAAAGGAGGTGACCTGATCATTGTGAGTCAATTTACCTTGATGGCCAGCACGAAAAAGGGGAATCGACCGTCGTATATCAAGGCAGCCAGGCCTGAAATCGCCATTCCCTTGTACGAATCCTTTATTCAAAAAACCGAATCCTTGATAGGGAAAAAAGTCGGTACCGGAATCTTTGGAGCTGACATGAAAATTGACCTTCTGAATGATGGGCCCGTGACCATCATAATTGATACTGAGAACAAACAATAGAAACGTTTTTTTATCGTTGTATAGTCTAATTTATTATGCATGAATAAGACCCAACTATCCAACCTAATCCTCCTCCTTTTTTGTTCACTATTAAATTCTCAGGATCTTGACTTGAATCTGAGTATTTTAACTATTCCGGACAGTATGAGAACTGATGCCAATTCGGTTATCAGGTACGAGGACACCTCCATCGAAATTATCAACCAATCAAAAATGACTGTTACTTTTAGAACAGCTATCACCGTATTGAACAAATACGGCAATGATGACGGTCTAATTTACCTCGGTTATGATGATCATGAAAAAATTAAAGATGTCAGCGCCAGAATTCTCGGACCCATGGGGAACGTGATTAAAAAAATCAAGCAAAGTGACTTTATAGATGTTTCTGCTGTTGATAATATAAGCCTCTATAGTGATAACAGAGCTTATTATTATGAATATGAGCCTACCTCCTATCCATACACCATACAATATGAGTATGAAACCAGTAGTTCGAATACAGCATTTATTCCATCCTGGTATCCAGTAGGGAAGTTTCACAAAAGTGCCATGAATAGTACTTATTCCATTGAATATCCTGAAACTATTAAAATCAAATCAAAAGCTTTTAATGTCGATGGATTTCAGGTCCAGGATGATTCAAAAGCAGGTCATTTAAAGTTCTCCGTCAAGAATCTTGTTGCTTTTGATTATGAACCTTTAAGTCCTATTATCACTAAAATCATTCCACATGTTAAATTCGCCGCAAATAAGTTCAGCCTGGCTGGAGAAGAAGGTGCTGCCAATAACTGGGAAGAATTTGGAAATTGGATGAATCAAAAACTATTAGCCGGTCGCGATGATTTGCCTCAAAAGACAAAAGATGAAATCAAACATCTGGTTCAAGGAGAAGAAGATCTATTAAAAAGAGCCGAAATCGTTTATGATTACATGCAGGACAGAACACGCTATATAAGCATTCAAATCGGTATAGGAGGATGGAAACCTATGAACGCCAGCGAAGTTGAACGCCTTAAATACGGCGATTGTAAGGCACTTACCAATTATACCAAATCATTGTTAAAAGCCGCAGATGTACCTTCTTATTACACGATTCTCTATGCAGATGAAAAGAGAAATATTGACCGTGATCTGGCAAGTATACAAGGAAATCATGCCATCCTGATGGTACCTTCAAAAAAAGATACTGTTTGGCTGGAATGCACCAATCAAAAGGCTCCTTTTGGCCATATTGGTTCTTTTACGGATGATCGCGAAGTACTGATTGTCACGGAAGATGGCGGCAAAATTGTAAAAACAAAAAAATATGAGGATAGAGAAAATGCCCAGGAAATAACCGGGGAATTAAACATCCTTGGGGATGGAAAAATAAAGGCCTCATTGCATATTGTAAGCGAAGGCAAACAATATGACGATCATTATTCAATAGCCTTCATGGATCAGGATAAACGCGAAACCTATTACAAGAGCTTCTTTGACGAAATTAACAATGTTAACATTGAAAAAATAGCGATTGACAATC
>NZ_JBPCUJ010000036.1:0-21400 GCF_051011215.1 Lutimonas sp. | reverse complement strand
AAAATAACTGATAATTAGCTATTTAAATGTTATTTAAAAAATAATTACTACATTTATCGGGTATAAATTATAATCATTTGCTATGAAAAAATTTTTACTCGTATTTTTTGTATGTATTTATTTCAACTTTTCAGCGTATGCTCAGGAGGTAGAAATTTATGGAATTGGAATTAGTGGAGAAGCTAATTCAGATTTGATTATTCCGAATATTGAAAACGTTGATAAAGTGGAAGTTGGCGCATTCTATATTAGTGGAAACTCAACCCCCATGGATAATGATGTTTTGTTTAAAGCTTCTAGCGAAAATAAATCTGGTATCTGGAACAATGATGTCATTATGAAACATGATCTTGGTTCAAATTATACCATAGGCTATTTTTCTCAATTCTTTGATAAAATAGATCAAAACGGATTATCCATTTCGGTGAAGCCGGTTGAAAAAGTTCATTCTTTTTATTCCTATATTTATCGAAATGATATAACATCAGAATCAAAAAGTTACATTAATTTCACTCCTGCATTTTTCTATAAAAATGGCGAAAACGACCCTTACGTATATAATATCCCGATTCATAAATCTGATAATTCAAGGAAAATTAAAATTAAAATTCCAGTCTCTGAGTTAAATGATGATGAACGAATTATAGCAATTGAAATTAATGCTGGACCAGTTAATTTTAAAACAGAAGTAAAAAAATGGAATAATGGAAAATCATTTTATTTAGGCGAATTTGTTTTAAAAAATGTTCCTGGAAATGTTACGAATGTTTCAGTAAGTATTTATTCACCTGATAATAAGTACGGTGATTCATTCTTTGTAAGTGGTGTTATTGTCGATGTTGAAAAAGTTGGTTGTACGTTCACCCAAGGGTATTGGAAGAATCATTCTGAATGCAAACGAAACGGTAATGGACCCAAAAGAGACGATACCTGGGATCATATAGGAGAAGGAGAATCTCCTGAGAACAGTACGATTTTCTTTAAATCCGAACAAACGTATTGTGATGTATTTGCTACGCAACCCAGTAATAAAAATGGTAAATATTATATTTTGGCCCATCAATATATCGCCACTGAATTAAATTTATACAACAATTCAGATCCAACAGATATAGCTCATATCTTCAAAGAAGCCTCAAGGTTTTTAGAAAAATACACCCCTGAAGATATTAGAAATAATAAAAATCTTCAGGAAAAAGCTGTTAAACTAGGTGGCACATTGGATGAATACAATAATGGAAAAATTGGTCCTGGTCATTGCGATGACAATGATGATGATGATGATGATGATGATGAGAGCGACACTAAAGTTGAAAGGACAATCATTAAAGAGACGCTCCATGCAAAAAAGATTAAGATCTATCCAAACCCTGTTGTAAGTCAAGGTCAAATTGAATTTAAAGCAGCTTCACCAGGCAAAACAACTGTTGAACTATTCAATATCAGTGGTCAAAAAGTAGCTGATCTTTATAATGCCAGTCATAAGAAAGGTGCAGAACTAATCATTGAATTCAACACCATGCAGTTAAGAAAAGGATTGTATTTTGCAATAATCAAAAATGGTAATGATGTCTTTAGACATAAAATAGCTGTTTCAGACTGATTACTAAAAATATTTTTTCAACTTAGATTCCTTGTGACATCTATATTTAAATAGATTTTGAAAAGGTAAAAACAAAGATTGTTATTTGTATCTTTGAGCTCGAAAGCAGGTAATGAGCAAAAAAATACTTATTTCGTTATTTTTTCTGATAACATTGGTACTCCCGATGAGTATTGGCGTTGTACATGCATTTCATGGGCATGACAATAGTGAATGTCTTGCCGAAAACGAAAGCCATTTTCATTCCGAATCATTCGATTGTGAGCAGCTGCATTATTTCAGTAAGACCGTCAATGGGAGTGATAGTATTTCTACTGATATTCGTGTTGATAGGCTTTTCGCCCAAAATGAATACCATTCAGAGTTTGCATTAATTAGATCCTTTTCTAAGGCCGATCCTGATCGTGCCCCCCCTTTTATCAATGTATTTTAAACAAAAACAAAAAAGTACAATTTTCATTGATAATATTATTCAAATGAAAAGATATTCTATCTCTTTCTTATTTATTGTGCTACTTGCATCGAATAGCTTGTGGTCACAAAACAGCATCAAAGGACTGGTCATTGACGAATTAAACGCTCCTGTGATGGGAGCCGACATCTATATAGAACAATTGCATATAGGAACTATTTCAGATGAAGACGGCAATTTTGAATTGCAAAACATTCCCTTTGGATCTCATAAACTGAGTATCAGTTTTGTTGGGTTTAACACCCAAAACATTGAGGTCAACATGACATCCTCAAACCTTGATCTACGAATTTCAATGGTTCCTTCGGTTTTTCATATAGACGAAGTAATCGTTTCCGCTCCTTTCAATAAATTACAGAGCGAAAATGTAATGAAAATTGAATCCAAGAGTATTGAATCCTTGAGAAAAACAGGAGCTCCTACATTAATGCAAAGTATAAGCAGTATTGCAGGGGTTTCAGAAATAAGCACCGGAACCGGCATTGGAAAGCCGGTGATCAGAGGTTTAAGCGGAAATAGGGTTCTTGTGTATACGCAAGGAGTAAGGCTGGAGAATCAACAGTTTGGAAGTGAACACGGACTTGGGATGAATGATTCAGGCGTAGAAAGCGTAGAAGTCATTAAGGGTCCTGCATCACTGTTGTACGGTTCAGACGCGCTGGGAGGTGTATTGTATTTAAATCCTGAAAAATTTGCCTATCAGGACGAAACGAAAGTAGAATTAAATCAAAATTTCTATTCTAATACGCTCGGAAGCAATACTTCTTTAGGAGTTAAAACCTCAAAAGATAAATTTAAATTAATTTTCAGAGGGGGTTACAACAGTCACGCTGACTATCAGATTCCAGACGGAGATCGCGTAACAAATACGCGTTTTACTGAAAAAGATTTCAAGGCAGGTTTCGGATTGAATCTGGATCGTTTCGTTACAGAATTCAGATATAATTACAATCAATCTGAAATAGGAATCCCGGAAGAGATCGGAGAACAAAGTACATCGAGATCGGTTGAATTACCTTATCAGGATTTAACGACGCATATTCTTAGTTTGCACAATCATATTTACCTAAAAGATTCAAAAATTGATTTTAATATCGGTTATATTGTGAATAACAGAAAGGAATTTGAGGATGAACATGATCATGAAGAAGATCATGAAGGAGAAGATCACGAAGAAGAAGCACATGAAGACGAGGAGCATGAAGAAGGAGAACATGAAGAGGCAGCGTTAGATATGAACCTAAATACCCTGACCTATGATCTTAAATACAATTTCCCCAATAAAGGGAAATTTGAGACCATTGCAGGCGTTCAAGGCATGTATCAAACGAATGAAAATTTTGGAGAAGAAATACTGATTCCAGATGCGGTCACGAATGATATAGGATTTTTGGTGACCAGTACCTTTGAGATTAATGAAAAACACTCCTTACAAGGAGGTATTCGCTTCGATTATAGAAACCTAAAAACAGACCCATACGAAATTGAAGAACATCACGAAGAAGAGGAACATCATGAAGGAGAAGCGCATGATGAAGAAATAGTTGTCGTGGAGGGCATTGAAAGAGACTATAATAATTTCACCTTCTCTTTGGGATATAAATCTATTCTTTTTAACGCAATAACAACAAGAATCAATTTAGCGCGAGGATTTAGAGCACCTAATCTCGCGGAATTAACTTCGTTTGGCGTGCATCATGGGACCAATCGGTTTGAGATCGGTAATCCTGATTTAGAAAGTGAACAAAATTTTCAAACTGATATTTCCTTGGAATATGGGAACGCACATTTTGAAATTTTTGCTAATGGTTTTTATAATAAGTTGGACAATTACATTTTTGCAAATCCCACAGGTGAAATGATCGAGGATCATGATGTTTATGAATATGTTCAAAGTGATGCCAAGTTATACGGAGGTGAGTTTGGTTTCCATTTGCATCCTCATCCATATGATTGGTTGCATCTAGAGAGCAGTTTTGAAACAGTAACCGGGAAACAAGATAGCGGTGACTATTTACCTTTGATTCCTGCCAATAAATGGGCGAATACAATTCGTACAGAGTTCAAAGGTTCGAAAAAGTTTAGTGAAATTTATGCAGCCCTAATCTTGGATTCCTATTTTGCACAAAACAACGTGAGTCAATTTGAAACTGCCACACCTGCTTATAATTTATTCAATATCAGAATGGGAGGAAATCTGAATTTTGATAAAATGAATTTGGGTATCAATATCAGTTTTAACAATTTGCTGAATGAAACATATATTTCTCATTTATCACTGCTGAAAGCAGACATGATTCCAAACCCTGGTAGAAACTTTGTGCTGGGACTCAATTTTAAATTTCTTTAAGACTGTAAATTTTTACTCTTAAAAATCCAACTAATCCTATTGCAATTCCTACATTTGATCCATCAAAATAACTGTCATGGAAAAAAGACTCATAGAATGTGTACCCAATATTAGTGAGGGAAGAGATTTAGATAAGATTCAAATTATCGCAAATGTGGTTGAAACAATTGAAGGTGTAAAACTTCTTGACATTGATCCTGGCAATGCGACCAACAGAACAGTAATCACCTTTGTGGGAGCACCTGAAAAAGTGATTGATGCTGCCTTTTTACTGATCAAGAAAGCAGCCGATCTGATTGATATGAGTAAACATTCAGGGGAACATCCAAGGTTTGGAGCTACCGATGTGTGCCCCTTGGTACCCATTGCAGGTATCACTTTAGAAGAAACGGCGGTATTTGCACACCGCTTGGGTGAAAGAGTTGGAAAAGAATTGGGTATTCCTGGATATTTCTATGAAAAAGCTGCAAAAAAAGAAGAACGCATAAACCTGGCCCATTGTCGATCTGGTGAATATGAAGGTTTAAAAGAAAAGCTCTCAAACAAGGAATGGATACCTGATTTCGGACCTGCCGTTTTTAATGAGCATGTGACCAAAACAGGTGCTACTGCTATCTCAGCACGAGACTTCCTCATTGCATACAACGTCAATTTGAATACTACCTCTACCCGACGTGCCAATGCTATTGCCTTTGATATTAGAGAAGCCGGAAGGGTAAAAAGAGAAGGAAATCCTGCTACCGGTAAAAAAGTACTTGATGCCAAGGGAGAACCGGTGAGAATACCAGGTAAATTAAAAGCTGTAAAAGGTATTGGTTGGTATATCGAAGAATATGGTATTGCCCAGATTTCATATAATCTGACCAATATTAGCATTACCTCTATGCATGAGGCCTTTGATGCCACCTGCACCTCTGCAAATAACAGGGGTTTACGCGTGACAGGCTCAGAGCTTATTGGGCTGATTCCCTTGCAGGCCATGCTGGACGCTGCTGATTATTATTTATCCAAACAACAAAGATCTTTAGGCATTTCTGAAGATGAGAAGATAAAAATTGCTGTGAAGTCTTTGGGACTCGATGATTTAAAACCCTTTGATCCGCAGGAAAAAATAATTGAATATCAATTGGCTGCTAACCAGAAGTCTAAACTTATTGATTTAAGCGCGAGGAATCTGGCAGACGAAACTGCCAGTGAATCTATGGCACCTGGTGGAGGTTCTATCTCTGCTTATGTTGGTGCTTTGGGTGTTTCGTTAGGCACCATGGTTGCGAATCTCTCGGCCCACAAAGCAGGTTGGGACGAGAAATGGGAGCAATTTTCAGATTGGGCCGTCAAAGGGCAGGCCTACAAAGAAAAATTATTGTATCTGGTGGATGAAGACACCAACTCTTTCAATCATATCATAGCCTCATTCAGATTGCCAAAAGGAACTGATGAGGAAAAACGAATTCGAAAGGAAGCCATACAATCAGCGACAAAATACGCTACTGAAATTCCGTTTGAAGTAATGGAAACGGCTTACAATTCAATGGAGGTCATGCAAGCCATGATCAATGATGGTCTGGCAAACTCGTTGTCTGACGCAGCAGTTGGGATATTATGTGCAAGAACAGCTGTAACCGGCGCCTATTTTAATGTTAGAATCAATGCGCGCGACATCACTGACAAATCCTATGTGGAGGCCATATTAAGCAAAGCCAAGGATATTTTTGAGGCGAGTTTAAAAATAGAGGCAGCCATGATGGAAACTATCGACGCTACTATGTAAAATTCTTTTTTATGCCTAAATAATGGATAACATAATCCCTTACAGGCCAGAATTGGCTGCAAATTTCAGAGACCTGAACCTCGAATGGCTGGAACAATTCTTTTATGTTGAAGCCCATGACAAGGAGTTGCTTGAGTCATGCCAGGAAGAAATCATCGATCAGGGTGGTTCTATATTTTTTTATAAAAATAAGGGGCAGATTCTAGGAACTTTTGCACTGATTAAGCATCAGGAAGGTGTCTATGAATTGGGTAAAATGGCAGTTTCTACAGAAGCCAGAGGTCAGGGTATTGGCCAAGAAATGATGGAGTTTTGTATTTCTTATTCGAAAGAGAAAAAATGGAAAAAACTCCTGCTTTATTCCAGTACGAAGCTGAAAAATTCAATCCATATCTATGAAAAGTTCGGATTTAAAGAAATTCAATTAGACCTACAAAACAATCCCTATGCACGGAGCGATATAAAAATGGAATTAATTTTATAGCGATTATACTGCATGAAGACTCTTCATACCAATGATGACCTATGAGTTATCAATTAGTCACGCAATTTACCTTGAAACATACTGGCTTTTGAATTAAAAGGATTTCCTGAAGATCTTCTAAAGCTTACCAATTGACCGCAATGCCATATCGCATCAGCGATAGGACCATTGATATGATTCCAAATGGGATATTCACTGCTTCCTTGGGCTCTTTTAAATACAATGGTGAATTCGCTAATATCTTCACTTGATCTAAAAATATCCGACGCCCTCTTTAAATTTGTCAAAGTCATTGCTCGTTTTTCTTCAAAGGTCATCGAAGAAAAATCGTTCCCTTCATTAGGTTTATGAATAGCTGAATTTAAAATAGTTGTAGACAAACCTAAAATGTGATCAATGGTTTCTGAGGTCGTTCTGGCATCTTCGGATGGCTTAAAGTTCAGGTCCTTCTGTGTCAGTCCTTCTGACGCCCAATAATATCTAAACCCTAAACCATCTACCATTCTCCCGAGAACAGCCCCGGCCGAATACTCTTCAGGCGGTTCGGCAATCTCTCTGTAAGGCAATTCTTCATTAGTATATTGAGAATTCATATGAAAATTTATTAGTAGTGAAAATAGAATTAAAAATACATTTTTCATTGTTCTTTTAGTTTTTAACAGGGAGGGTCATTTTTTTTGCAGTTCCATATTTGTCATATAAATAGATCAACGAAGTCATGGTAGCCGCTCCTAATTCCAATTCCCTTTTGTTTACGGCATCAAAAGTATCATTGGCTGCATGATGATAATCGAAATACCGTTGTGAATCTGGTCTCAAACCAGCCAGCACCATTCCTTCCGATTTCAACGGTCCTATATCTGCACCACTGCCCCCTTTTTCAAAGTAATGGATCAAATAAGGTTTGAAGAGAGGCTCCCAGCTTTTTACCTGAGCAAATTCTTCATCACTGCAATCAAAAGAGAAACCACGTGGAGTGAATCCTCCTGCGTCACTTTCCAGGGCCATGACATGATTTTCATTATTCATTTTCGCTTCTTCGGCATATTTTTTACCACCACGTAAACCATTTTCTTCATTCATAAAAAGAACGACACGGATACTTCTTTTCGGTTTAGACTCCTGCATACTCAATAAACGAAGCACTTCCATCGATTGCACTACTCCTGCCCCATCGTCATGCGAACCATCTCCAAGGTCCCAGGAATCCAGATGTCCTCCAACAATGATGAATTCATTCGGATATTCTGAACCCGTAATTTCTCCAATTACATTATATGATTCAACATCCTCCATCTGAATACATTGCTGATGAAAGCCAAGTTGTAAACCCTTGTCTTTCTTTAAATATGCACTCAACATTTCAGCATCATTGGTGCTGATAGCTGCCGAAGGAATTCGTTGATCTACAGGTAGATCTCCATAGGTCATTGACCCTGTATGCGGAAAATCATCCAGACGCAAATTTGGTGATCGAACGATCACACCTAATGCTCCAAGCCTTCCTGCCTCCATTGCTCCTGCATATCTTTGATCAACACAACCTCCATAAGCCTGAAAAGTTTGAATCAAGGTTTCTTCCATAGCACGATTAAAAAACACAATTTTTCCTCGGATTTGATCTGCTTCCAGAGATTTCATTTCTTGAATTCCCTGAACCTCAATTACCTGACCTCTAAGTCCTTCCTGAGGCGTTGCCACAGATCCACCCAAGGCGCAAATATTTAATTCATAACGTTTTCCTGCGGATTCAAAGTAGGCTGTTTCCTTTTCACCCCGAACCCATTTAGGAACCATTACAGGCTGTAACCATACCCTGTCAAGTCCAAGCTTCACCAGTTCTGACTGGGTATACTCAACTGCCTTCTGCGCCCCTACAGATCCTGACAATCTACTTCCGATCTTGTTTGATAAATGATCTAACCAGGCATAACTCATACCATCACTCAGTGAGGTGTTGTAAATTTTTTTTAATACTTTTTCGTCTTCCTGACCAAACATAGTGATGCTCAAAAGCAACAAGCCAATTTTAAAAATTCTCATAAACTATTTATTTATTCCGTCCAATAATCAAATACCATCACATCCTCTAATACAGGTTCAACAATGGTTACAAAAGCTTTATGATCGGGGTGAGGTAAATACACATCTCTTCCCTTTTCACTATCAAAGGTGAGTAAAAAACCATGTGAAAAATCTTTGTTTAAGTTCTCTGGTGAATTGTTCAAGCCCCATTCAAAAGCCTTGATCTCTTTAATTTTCGAGGGCAATAAAGCAAACGCTTTTTCTACTCTTTGAATATCCAGATCTGAAGTACCCTCTTTAAACTTAAACATGACCACGTGTCGGAGTTTTTTTGAGGTCACTTTGGTTTCTTCAACTTGATTCGTGACATTTCTTTTTTCCTTTTCCATATTACAGGACAAGAGACTTGTTAGACATAAAAAAATCAAACATTGGGCCGGATATTTCATTATTTATTTTTGATAAAGATACATTTCTCAATGATAAAATTAGTAAAATGAATATTTTTATCCTGACCTTTACCACTTTTAATCAACTAAATTAAGACGGAAATATGAGTACTGTAAGCCCATTTCATTTAGCCATTCCTGTTGACAATCTTAGCGTCTGCAGAAGTTTTTATAGAGACGTATTAGGATGCAAAGAAGGCCGAAGTTCTTCTCATTGGGTCGATTTCAATTTTTTCGGCCATCAGTTTGTCCTACATGAAAAACCTGAAGAAACTACAGCACCTAAAAAAGTTTATAACGAAGTAGATGGTCATCAGGTTCCCGTTCCTCATTTTGGTGTTGTTTTGGAATGGAACCAGTGGCAAGCTTTAAAAGAAAAACTAACCAATCATCGAATTCACTTCATTATTGAACCATATATACGGTTTAAAGGCGAAGCCGGAGAACAGGCCACCATGTTTTTTATTGATCCGGAAGGAAATGCCTTAGAATTCAAGTCTTTTAAAAATATTGATAATCTATTTGCACTTTAGGAATCGTCTGCTTACATGCTATAAAACTCCACCAGATTGGCTTCGTAATATTGTTCACCTAATTTGGTAAGCAGGTCTCGAATAACGTTCGAATCTCCATCAATTGCCAAAGCAGAGTAACCTACTTTGTTTCTTTTGCCGAGTCGCATATCAATAATATTAATATGCTTGGAGGCCAGCGCCGACAGCAAAATGAGCAGTACTCCAGGAGAATTTTCGTGTCTGGTTATGATCATTTTAGAATTCAAAGCAATTTTCAATTCCACACCATCCATTTCATAGAGATAAACTCCTTGGCCATTAAACTCGGGTAAATCAATGTTTTCAGAATAGCTGAGTTCTAAAAAAGTATTTTGATCAGTCCCATGAACAAAGTCAATGGCATTTTTTACATTTCCATTTTCTTGCTCAAGGGTTAAAAAAGCCACTGCCGTACCATCATTATTAGAGTGCAACCTTGCTGTTTCAACGTTCACCCCTTCTGAAGCTAAAGAATTAAACAGGGAGGACAGCACTCCAGCTTGATCCAGGTGTTTAGAAAACAGTCCTTTTACCTTGATTCCTTGGGCATGAGGTGTCTCGTTGGACACTGTAATCGACTTGTTCCCCTTTCGAATTCTCACTGCATTATAATCACCCATCCCAGTTGCATTCTTATAAATATCAACAAATTCAGAAAAAGAGCCACCAAAGGAAAAATCAGGAATAATTCTTCTACTTCCATGGTGAAACCGCTGGTTTAACAACTCGATTCCTTTATTGAGAATGGTATATTTCACTTTCAATTCATGGTCATCAAATATGGTTCTCTTTTCAGGAATCAACTTCGAAAAACTCACATATTGTTCATATCCCGCCTCATAAATATATTCCAGACTCTCCTTGAAGTTCAAGCCATAATAACGCACATGATGCGTATCTGTTCCAAGCGCTACAGGTATTTGCAATTCAAAGGCTCGTTTTAAGATATTCTGAGAAGGATACACACCCACGCCCTTAAAATCACCTGCCATATCAACATCCAGCGCCAAATCACGATCTGCAATAATTTCCAACAAGGTTCTGAACTTATTTGCTAAAGGATGAGAACTGGTTTCAAAGTTTTGCAATACCTCCGGTACTTCCACATTTAGTTTTGGAAGATCTATGTGTCCTACTACCTGAATCATATCTCCGAAAGATTCAATCATCTGAATCATTTCATTGATATATCCATTCCAGTAAGCTTCCAGGGAACCTCTTAATTTCAACAATTCCAGGGCCTCTTCTTTTGATCCGTCATAAGGCAATCCTTCCGGAGCAAAATGCACCGAACCAATCACAAAATCTGCTTCTTCAGCTTGAAATATTTTAGATCTTGACCATAACAATCCCAGATCCGGTCCCATCCATTCAAGCTCTACCCCATATTTAATATTGATCTTTCCCTCATACTTCTCTCTCAGATTCGCGATTCTTTTGGGGTAGTTAAGGTAGGAACGATCTCCTCTAATGAACTTAATATTGGTATCTCTTTCTGCTTCATACCTGAAATTAGTCAATCTCGGAGAATGAATGATAAAAGTGATACTAGGATGCTTCTGCTCAATGGCCTTGTCAACAATGTCTTCAAGTTTATCAATACCATGTTTTACATGATCGTTTTCGGTTCCTGCATGAATCCCGTGGGTCTCCCAAATAAAATCGTTAAATTTCTTCATCAGTAATGATCAATATATGCTCAAAAATTATTGCTGCAAACATAAGAATTGCCCTGCAGAATCAGAATAGAAAACTCCATAAATTTAGATAATATGGAAACCTTTATTCAAATACTTATGAATACCTGATAGAATTCTTAGATTGATTAAAAAACCATGGGTACTTCAATTAAAAGAATTTCCGCATCTTCATGAGATGCTATGTTGCATGAATCGGTATGCCAGATTCCCATGGCATCACGTGCTTCAAGTAATGAATTATCAATTTCAATCTGTCCGGAAATCAACATCGCATAGACCCCGTGATTTGCAGATCGTAATGTATAGTCAAAAGAATTTCCTTTTGTCAAATCTATTCTTGAGATCTGAGCATCCTGATGGATGCTTAAAACATCCTCGATACCATCTTTGTAAGAATGTACCAATACCTGTAGTGTATTTTTTCGCTTTGAGGCTTCGAATATTTTTTGCCCATAGGTGGGCTCAATGTGCATTTTATCGGGTATTATCCATATTTGAAATAAGTTTAACAATTCATTGGATGCTCCGTTTTTTTCTGCATGTTGAATACCGTTTCCTGCTGACATCACTTGAACTTCTCCCGTCTCCAAAGGAATCCAGGTATTGCTCATAGAGTCTTTATGCTTCAAGCTACCTGACAGAGGAATGCTGATGATTTCCATGTTATTATGGGGATGTTCACCAAAACCGGCACCGCCTTGAATAAAATCATCATTCAACACTCTTAAGGCTCCAAAATGTTCTTTTTGCGGATTTCGATAGTTTGCAAAACTAAAGGAGTAATTCGCCTTTAGCCAACCATAGTCTGCAAATCCTCTTTCAAGGGCTTTAAATATTTTTGACTTCATATCTGTATTATCTTATTTTATCCAACAATTCGTTTAATGTTTTTGCTTCATTTTCAGTGAGACGATTCAAATGACTATCAAACTCAGATAAATCTATCTTTTCAACAAGGCTCAGTCCCTTTTTTGAAATTTTTACAAATACAACCCTTCTGTCATTTTCACACCTACTCCTCTCTATCAATCCCTTTTCGCATAACTTATCCATGAGCCGGGTACTATTTGGAGATTTTTGAATCATACGTTCTTTCACTTCAGCCACCATAATCTCCTTTTTAGCTCCTCTGAGTATTCTCAGAATATTATATTGCTGTTCAGAAATATTATAGGGTTTTAAAAGTCGGTTCCCAATTTGATCCAGCCAACTTGCAGTATATTTAATGTTCAGCAAGGCCTTCACTTTTTGATTTGGGAATTTTGAATTGATCTCTTTTCCTAAATCACCCATATCTATATGGCTTTAGATAATGCAGTAGCGGCTTCATTTATCTGTAATTTCAAGGCATCATCCACAACATCTCCGTCGATAAAGTTTTGTCCAAAGGATGGAAATGTCATAGACGCAACTATGTTTCCACCGTTGTAAGGAAACCTGCTTAAGGCAAGCTCCATTACGGACTGACCTCCTCTTGGACCAGGTGATGTACTCAGCAGCAGCATTGGTTTATTTCGCCATACTTTCCCTTCTATTCTTGACAACCAGTCAAACGTATTTTTAAAGGCTGCGCTATAGGCGCCATTATGTTCCGCCAAAGACAGCACGATGCCATCAGACTCTTCCAGTATTTTGTTTAAAGCATTCAAATCATCAGGAAATCCAGATTCATTTTCAATATCGATAGAATACAAGGGCAGATTATAATCGTTTAAATCGAGATTAATGATTGAAGCGTCATTCACCAGACTTCCGGCATATTCCGCCAACACTTTATTGATGGATCCTTTGCTTGAACTTCCTCCAAGCGTTATTACTTTTTTCATGATATTTTATTTAGGTTAAACAATTTTCTTCCATAGATGTAAGAGATCAACAACAATACCATCGCTATGACAGCACCAAATTGCTCCCCATCACCGATCATATAATGTGCAAAGAATGCCAGAATAAATTCAAAAAACAATGCTGAATAAGCCCATTCTTTAATGACAGATTGTTTTTGACTCAGCAACACCACAACCGCCGCGACCTTTGCAACAGCCAGAGGGTAAATGATATATAAGGGATAGCCAAAACTGCTGAAAAGCGTTGATACCTCTTCATTATTAAACACATACATTCCTGCTGACATCAACAGTAATGCGCTTAGTAAAACTGTACTTGACCAGTACAAAATTTTAGTTACTTTCATTTCGATTCATTTAAATTAGGCTACAAAGATACATAAAATAATTTATATTTACCATGGTAATTAATTTCATGGTAAATATTTATTCTAAATTAAGTTGCATTTCGTACTTTAGCCCATTATAATCTTTCAGAAAAGCATGGATATCAACTTCAATACGAACGAAGATCACAACAAGCTACTTATCGCGCAATTAAAAAAGAAACTAAAATTAGTTTATAAAGGTGGTGGTGACGCACGTATTGCCAAACTTCATGCCGCCGGTAAAATGACAGCGAGAGAACGTGTTGATTTTCTTTTTGACACTCCTTCCACAGCTCTGGAAATAGGAGCGTTTGTTGGAGAGGACATGTATGAAGAACAAGGTGGTTGTCCATCCGGAGGGGTTGTGGTTAAAATTGGTTTAATCAAAGGAAAACAATGCATTGTTGTGGCCAATGACGCCACAGTTAAAGCTGGTGCCTGGTTCCCAATTACTGCTAAAAAGAATTTAAGGGCACAGGAAATTGCCATGGAGAATAAACTACCCATTATTTATCTGGTGGACAGTGCAGGTGTATTTTTACCAATGCAGGATGAAATCTTTCCTGATAAAGAACATTTTGGGAGAATATTCAGGAACAATGCCATTATGAGCAGTATAGGTATTACCCAGATTGCAGCAGTTATGGGTAGTTGCGTCGCTGGAGGGGCCTATTTACCCATTATGAGTGACGAATCACTCATTGTGGATAAAACCGGCAGTATTTTTCTCGCCGGCAGTTATTTGGTAAAGGCTGCTATAGGAGAAATGATCGATAATGAGACTCTCGGAGGTGCTACGACACATACAGAAATATCCGGTGTTTGCGATTATAAGGCTGCTGATGACCAAGATGCACTGGAAACGATCATCAATATTATTGATAAAATTGGTGCTCCTGATTCGGCAGGTTTCGATAGGATCAAATCGGAAAAACCCAAGGAAAATGAAGCAGATATTTTTGGACTTTTGCCCAAAGCTCGCACCGCTCAATATGATATGAAAAAAATTATCCGTTGCATGGTCGATAATTCCGAAATGCAGGAATACAAAGCTGGATATGGAAAAACATTGATATGTGCCTACGCAAGAATTGATGGCTGGGCAGTTGGCATTGTAGCCAATCAGCGAAAAGTTGTAAAAAATGCCAAGGGTGAAATGCAGTTTGGAGGCGTGATTTATTCTGATAGTGCCGATAAAGCAACCCGATTTATCGCGAATTGTAACCAAAAGAAAATACCACTTGTTTTTCTTCAGGATGTAACTGGTTTTATGGTGGGTAGTAAATCGGAACATGCCGGAATCATAAAAGATGGAGCAAAAATGGTGAATGCCGTTAGTAATTCAGTGGTACCTAAATTTACGGTTGTCATCGGAAACAGTTATGGAGCTGGAAATTATGCTATGTGTGGAAAGGCCTATGATCCAAGGCTTATCGTGGCTTGGCCTAGTGCAGAATTGGCTGTAATGGGAGGTGCTCAGGCGGCAAAAGTGTTATTGCAAATTGAAACAGCCACTCTTAAAAAGCAAGGTGAAAAAATAAGTAAGGAAAAAGAAGAAGAAATTCTAAAAACGATTACAGATAAATATAATAAGCAAATATCTCCTTATTATGCAGCGGCCAGGTTATGGACAGATGCCATCATTGATCCTATGGACACAAGACACTGGATCAGTTCTGGCATACAGGCAGCCAATCAGGCACCTATAGAAAAGCAATTTAATCTGGGAGTAATACAAGTATAACGACAAAAAATCAGACAAATAAGAGGACATGGGAAGAGCATTTGAATTTAGAAAAGCCAGAAAAATGAAGCGTTGGTCGGCTATGGCCAAAACGTTTACGCGGATTGGCAAAGATATTGTAATGGCCGTAAAAGAAGGTGGAGCCAACCCTGAAACCAATGCCAGGTTGCGAGCTGTAATGCAAAATGCAAAGGCAGCCAACATGCCTAAAGACAATGTTGAAAGAGCTATTAAAAAAGCATCAGACAAAGATACCGCCAACTATAAGGAAGTTTTATTTGAAGGCTATGCGCCGCATGGAATTGCCGTATTAGTGGAAACCGCCACTGATAACAATAACCGCACAGTAGCCAACGTAAGAGCCGCTTTTAACAAATGTGACGGCACCTTTGGCACCTCAGGTTCGGTCGTTTTTATGTTTGACCATACTTGTAATTTTAGGGTCGATGCATCAGGCCTCAAAATGGATTTGGAAGAATTTGAACTTGAATTAATTGATTTTGATGTCGAGGAAGTGTTTGAAGATGAAGATGGTATCTTAATCTATGCTCCTTTTGAGCAGTTTGGTGCGATTCAATCTTATTTAGAAGAACACGAACTTGAAATACTATCCTCTGGTTTTGAAAGAATTCCAACTACTACTAAAAGACTCAATGAAGAGGAACAGGCGGATGTTGAAAAACTCCTGGAACGACTGGAAGAGGAAGATGATGTTCAAAATGTCTACCATTCAATGGACCTGAGTTAATTGTTCTTTCTCTGGCTATCACGACAGTTTAAAAAATGGAAAAAAACTACACCCTCGCTGACCTTTCTGATGTTGCCCGTTGGCTCATTGAGAATGCCAATTCTAAAGTATTGTTGTTTTATGGTGCCATGGGTTCAGGCAAGACAACGTTGATAAAAGAAATTTCCTATCAACTGGGCGTTGAGGATGTAACCAGCTCCCCGACATTTTCCTTGGTCAATGAATATCATTCAGCCAAAGGTGATTTGTTATATCATTTTGACTTTTATCGCATTAACAAGGAAGAAGAAGCGTATGACATGGGAATAGAAGAATATTTGGATCAGGATGCCTGGTGTTTTATTGAGTGGCCCGAAAAAGTTGAAAATTTACTACCTTTAGACTCGGTTGTCATTCAACTGACTATCAACCAAGATAACACCCGAACCATAGAATTATCAAATAATGTCTAAACAATTATCACCTTTCAGCCGTGAAGAGCTGATGCCTAAACCTGAAATGCTTGAAGTTAAAAAGCACAAGGATGAATTGTATATCGGCATACCCAAAGAAACGCATTTTGACGAAAAGCGTATTTGTTTAACGCCCAACGCGGTGGCTGCCCTTACCTCTAATGGTCATCGGATTGTTGTAGAATCAGGTGCAGGTGACGGAACGAATTACACGGACAATCAGTATTCAGAAGCAGGAGCAAAAATCTCCTATAATTCAAATGATGTTTTTGCCTGTAATATCATTTTAAAAGTAGAACCTCCTTCGCTGGATGAGATAAAAATGATGAATCCTCAGAGTGTTCTTATTTCTGCCATGCAGATCAAAACACAAACCAAAGCGTATTTCAAGGCCCTGGCAGAAAAAAGAATCACAGCCATTGCCTTCGATTACATTCAGGATACCCATGGCATCTACCCTCTTGTAAAGTCTTTAAGTGAAATTGCCGGTACTGCTTCAGTGCTTATTGCCGCAGAGATTATGAATAATAACAATCTCGGGAATGGACTATTACTAGGTAATATAGGTGGTGTTCCTCCGAGCAAGGTGGTAATCATAGGTGCCGGAACAGTTGCTGAATTTGCCGCCCGATCTGCACTGGGACTCGGTGCTACCGTTGAAGTTTTTGATAATTCTTTGACAAAATTAAGAAGCATTCAGCATAAACTGGTACATCCCATCGCCACTTCAACCATTCAGCCAAAAAACTTATTAAAATCGTTGACAGAATGCGATGTCGTGATCGGGGCATTACGTGGAAAAACCAGAACTCCTGTCGTAGTTGATGAATCGATGGTAGAACAAATGAAAGATGGGGCTGTTATTATAGATGTGAGTATTGACAATGGAGGTTGTTTTGAAACTTCTGAGGTAACGACACACGGAAAACCAACTGTCGTCAAGCACGGTGTAATTCATTATGGTGTGCCAAACATTCCTTCACGATACTCGAGAACTGCCTCGGTTTCCATTAGCAATATTTTCACCCCCTATTTGTTGGATATAGGAGAAATGGGAGGTATTGAGAATGCAGCCAGATTTGATAAAAGTCTTCAAAAAGGCATGTACTTTTATCATGGCATTCTCACAAATAAACATATTGCAGATTGGTTTAGCCTGCCATTTACTGATATTAATTTACTTATTTTCTAGTCAATGGAAGACATGAAAACGCGTTTTACGCTCTATGGAATTGGTTTCGCCATTGGAATCGTACTTGTGTTCTTTTTTCTGGGTGGGAAAAAGGCATCTTGCAATTGGTTGCCAAATGACAGGATTTTAAATATTATTCAACAAAAACATATTAGTTTCAGTCCCGAGGTCAAAGAGCAATTGCTGAATTCTGAAACGGATAGCCTCGATATTATGTCCATACTTAGCATGGGTGAAATCGATTTTTCAAAAAGCAAGGTGAAAAATGATCCTTGCAGGAATTATTGGATCGAAGGAACTCATAAACAACAAGCGTTGGTCATTACGGTTGAATTGTGTGATTCAATAGCAGTAGTAAAAACACTGGATAAAAAAGCACAAAAAAAATAAATGCCGATGCTACGAATAGTATCGACATTTATTCATTAACTAACCACACTGTTTTTAGTAAGAACTCACATTTCCGGAGCCACTCACTTTGATATCTTCAATTCTTGGTTGGCCTTTGTATTTAATATCTCCTGAACCCGACACTCTTGCCTCTATTTCCTTCTCAATATTAGCTCCAATAAATCCTGATCCAGATATTCTTAGTTCTGCTTTTTCTACTTTTAAATCATAGGCATCAATATCTCCTGATCCAGAAACTGCTGCCTCAAGCTCTTTGGCAGTGCCTGAAAGTTCAATGTCACCGGAACCTGATATAGCCGTTTCGACTTCCTGTACATCGATGTCCACCTTGACGTCGCCAGAACCGGCAAGGGCTACCTCCAACGAATTGCCTTTTATAACATCCTTTCCTACAATTTCTCCCGAACCTGCCATGGCCAAAGAATTGATACTCTTAAAATGAACGGTGATGGTTGTTTTCGAACTTGTTCTGATGTTCATACCACTTTTCCATTTGATCTTTAACTTTCCATTGTTTACTTCAGTAATCAAATATTTTTCAAGATTTTCTTCTACCCTGATGTCTAGTTTGCCTTCATCACCGGCTACCAGAAAAACATCAAATGAACCTGAGACTCCTACGCCATCGAAACTTCCAACGTTTCTTGTTTTATTAATTGTTTTTCCGTTTCCTTTAACTTTTTGAGCATAAGCAGTACCAAATGACATGCTTAGAATAAAAAGGATCACTGTTGATTTAATCATGATTTTTTTCATTAGTATGGTTTTATTAGTTGTTATATAGTTTGACACCACCGTATTCTGAATTGATCTCGATACTGGCACCTGAATTTTCATTATTTACAAAGCCTTCATAATAATGAGATTGAGACTTGACTACTTTTTTCAAAAACGTAATATTATCCTCGTCATAGTCAAAACCCGCATAGCTTAAATTAGCCACAAAGTTGAATGAAACACCCTCTTCTAAACCGATTTTAATTCCGGTATAATCTGAATGAATATCTATACTATCAAACCCTTTTTTCACTTTCTCTACTTTAATTCCGCCGTAATCAGCCTGAATGTCAAGTCTTTTATAGATTGTTCCAAAACGCATGGTTAAATAATCTCCATGTCCGTCAATAATATTGGCATTACCAACCACTACTTTTCCATAATCGCAGACAAAGTTCAATTCTTCAAGATTCTCAAATTCAGAATCGGTATAATCGGCATTTAATTCAATCTTTTTGGCCTTTACAACGGTGAATTTCGAATAGTCGGCATTAATGCTTCCTCCGTTCATTAATTCAATTTCCGAATCGGATGTATAATCAATATTGATACTATTGTCCGTATGGTATAGGTTACCGATCATTATTTTTCCATAATCACAATTAATCTCTGCCCTCCCCTTAATTTCATTTAAGGAAATTGAGCCATAGTCATTGTTTAAATCAACACTATTTGTAACGGGTACCTTTACCTTATAATTGATCTCATAATTCATTTTATTCCCGGAGTTATACCAGCTTTTTGAATTATTTGATATGCTTGTTTTCGCCGAAACTTCCGATCTGCTACTTTCGAAATTTACATTGATCTTAGATAATCTCTCTATAACTTTCGATTCATTATTACCACTTACCGTGATAGTCACTTCAATCTCAATTCGATTCTGGTCCCAGGAAATAACATCTACATTTCCGTATTTGTTTTTAATATGAAGCAATGCATCCGCATTTACATCAAATTCTTTCTTAATGGTTTTTGATTTCTCGTGATCCCATTTCTTCTTTATTGGATTGGCCATACTCAACATGGGCAACACCATAAAAATTGCTATTAATAATTGTATTTTTCTATTCATGACTTTGTTTAATATTAAGATTAGACTCTATTTTCCTGAGGCGCCAATTCTTCAAACTCCTCAAGTCGATCCATTAAATTCTGTAAGACCTGAAGTCTACTTTGAAAATTATTGATCATGGCATATATAACACGTTTATCAGCGTTGCTTTCTTTGAGCTCTAAAGTAAGTTTGCGATAATTTGTTTCAAGTAATTCCAGTTGAATAAAGGCATCATCAATAATCTTCTGATTTGCCTCCGTTTTCTTTAATTTAATTTCATTTATTTCTTTTTGAATGGTTGCCACATAAAAATTCTGCGTTTCCTCCATTTGAGGAGATACTTCAGCTAATTCAATTCCCTGTTCTATACTAGTTGACTGATTGTAATTACCCATCCAGTAACCAAAAAACAATAATACAGAGGCAGCAATCGCCAGCACGTACCAGGGAGTTCCCCCTTTTTTCTTTGGTTCCGTTTTTTCTTTGTTCAATTTGGCTTGAAATCGCTCAAAATGTCCAATATTCGGTTCCACAGCATCAAATTCCTGTCGCTTATCTCTAAAAAAATCTTCCATGTTATTTTTCATGATACTTTAATTTAAGACGGATGACTCCGTTAATAATTTTCTTAACCTGCTCTTTGCTCTTGATATGGTGGTCCTGCAATTCTCATTACTTATATCCAATATCAAAGCAATCTCTTCATTATCATAACCTTCAATGAGACTTAGATTCAGTATATTTCGATAACTTTCTTTTAAAAGTCCCATAGCCTTGGACACCTCCTGTACTTTTAAATTGACGTAATCAACCTTAGAATCGTTTTGTACAACATCATCATCACTCTCTAACTTTCGGTCTACTATTTCAAGGTTTACTTCCTGCAATTTGTTTTTCTTCTTTATATGTGTCAAACTTCTGTTGATCACAATTCTCTTTAACCAGGCTCCAAAAGGTACTTCTCCTTT
This sequence comes from Lutimonas sp., assembly GCF_051011215.1. Lineage (NCBI taxonomy): Bacteria > Pseudomonadati > Bacteroidota > Flavobacteriia > Flavobacteriales > Flavobacteriaceae > Lutimonas > Lutimonas sp. Next base: position 428 of record NZ_JBPCUJ010000036.1, on the reverse strand, counting down.
AAAAGTGTCTAATTTTGTAAAAGCATTTAAAAACGCTTCCTGCATTACATCCTCAGCATCATAGCTATTCTGCAGAATTCTGATGGCAGTATTAAACATCGCTTTATAGTATAATTTATATATCTCAAATTGCGCTGTGGTACTACCTGTTTTACATGCTTCTAAAAGCTCCGTTATATGTTTTTGTTCTGCTTGCAATGTTTGGTTTCTATATTAATGACAAATGATTTATTCTAGTGTTACAGTTTGACTAAATTAAAATTACAATTATTTATAAAATATTAAAAATCAGGCAGATAATTTCTCCTATTTATCACAATTAATTTTCCGACCAGATATTACTACTTGGCACAGGAATTGAATACTATTAGTGGCAGGAATGACTTGAATGAAGTTAACTTGCTTTGAATAAGAGAATTAAAGAACAG
>NZ_JBPCUJ010000035.1:0-3458 GCF_051011215.1 Lutimonas sp. | reverse complement strand
CTATGAAAAGCACTACCCGAAATTTGAAACAATTAGTCATGTTGCCAATGCTATTGATTTGTGTAGCAGTTTCATTTAGTTTTTCGAATAATTTACACAAAGATCTCTTCGCGACGCACGACGTAAGCCATCACAATGTAAAGCAAGATTCCGTTGGACTTCCTGTATATGGCAATTGGAAAAACTTTAGTACAAAAAACGGTTTACCTTCTAACAAGGTGTATTGTGTGCGTATTGATGGGAAGAGAGTTTTGATAGGTTCTCATGATGGTTTGTCTGTCTATGAAAATAATGAATGGACAACCTATACAACAGAAGATGGTCTGGCGCATAATGGCGTACTCGCCATCGATATTAGTGAGCAAACCGGAGATGCATGGATCGGAACAATGGGAGGATTGTCTCGTTGGTCAGCAGGAAAATTTGAAAACTTTAATCAAATGAACAGTGGCATGCCTAATGATCTTATTTATGCTGTGACCTGTGATGAAAAGGATATTTGGGTGGCTACCGGAGGAGGCGCCGGCAGGTACGATACGTATCGAAAGGAATGGCAAATATTCACAGAACAAAATGCGCCCATGCATGAACCATGGACCTATGGTGTTAGCAGTGGGGACGGTAAGATCTTTATTGCAGCCTGGGGAGGCGGAGTGGTGGAGTATACCAAAGAAACGGAACAGTTCAGAGATTATACGGATCCCGACGGGAATATGGAAATTGATTTATTTCCGGATGATGGAATTGTCCATGATATAACCACTGGTACCTCCTGGGCTGACGGAAAACTTTGGGTTGGTACCTATTTCGGACTAAGCCGTTATGACGGAGTGCGCTGGAAGGGATACTTTGATCATGACAGTGGTTTGGCGAGTAATTTTATAAATTTTATAAAGGCCTCAGGTAAATATGTTTTTATCGCAACAGACAGAGGATTGAGTTGCACAGATGGCGAACAGTGGATCACCTATGTTAAAAATGAGAAGAATAGAAATGGCAAGGCAATGATCAGCAAAGGTGCCGAAGTGAACAATCTTTTGATGACTCCTTCCATAGCGCATAATTATGTGCTGGGTGTAGATATAAAGGATGAGGTAATCTGGGTAGCAACTTCAGATGGGCTCAGTAGAGGGGAATTAATAAATTCATCAGACAAACGTCTGGTCACAATTAAATAAATAGAAAAAATAATACGAATAGAAAAACAAAGTAATTATGAGCAATACAATAGATATTCAGGAGCGAAAATTATTAATAGATCTAGACAGATTGACTGAAGGAGAAAGAATTGAAATGAGCAAACTTGGCATATTATCTGATGAAAATCAAATTACGCCTACAGTTTATCCATCCATTCACAACGAAAGACCACCTATTGAAAAACATGTGGTTCATGCTCCTCATACAATTAATGAGGCCTATGATTATCAGAAGCCATCTTCATTTTCCAGAGCTCTTCGATTGGATTTTGGAGATTACAAGGTATTATTAATCTCTGGCACAGCCAGTGTAAATGAAGAGGGGAAACCCGAACATATTGGCGATTTTAAAGCCCAGTTGTGGCGGACTTATTTCAATGTTACGAATTTACTTGAAGCGGAAGGGATGACATGGCATGATGTGGTAAGAACCAGTAATTTTTTAAGAGATATTGAAAGAGATTATGATGAGTTCAACAAGATTCGCACGACATTCTACCAATGGCTTAATCTGGATCCTCTTCCTGCCAGTACCGGGATTCAGGCCAGATTATGCTGGGAAACACTTTTAGTGGAGATGGAGGTCTATGCAGTTTGTAAATCAAATTAAAGTTAGAATTTTATGCGATCGTTCCTAAGATTTTGGGTTTGCACGCTTGGGTCTTGTATTTGCTTATCCATAGGACTACAGGCTCAAAAGACCGATTTAAAGTACGGAAAAACGCCAGACAAACTTTTTCCTTATCAAAAGTTTCAAGAGGCGTATAAGTACCATTTTGTTGAACCAATTCAATTCTATGGCGCGGGAAGGGATAAGGTAGCACCTGATCATCTTGAAGAAGTGAGGATTGGTTTTTTAGGTCCCTTAGAAGGGTCTGCTTTGGTGCCTCTTGGAGAGCAAATGCTGAATGGGGCAAAGCTTGCGCTTGAACAGGCCAATGCGGCGGGTGGTTATCGAGGTCTTCCTTATACCTTGATGGTGCACAATGATGTTGGTCTTTGGGGTGCTGCAGCCAATGAGGTCGTAAAGATGGATGAAGAGGAGGTTTGGGCCTGGCTGGGATCGATTGATGATATAGTATCTCATGTGGCTCTCCGAGCGACCCTGAAAATGGAGATTATGATGGTTAATACAGGAGATCCGGATCCAACATTTACTGAAACAAATATCCCTTGGGCGATAAGAGTGATTAGTGATGACAGACAAAGTGGATATGCCTTGGCAACTCATATTTTTGAAGAGAAAAATCATGAAAGAGTTGCTGTGATCCGAACCAATACCCGGTATGGACGTGTGGGGATTATGGAGTATTCAGGAGCAGCAGTGAGGTTGGGTCATCCTATGATGATAGAAGAGCGATTCAATGATGGAGAAACTGATTTTTCAATGCAATTAGAAAATATAAAACGTGTATCTCCAGATGCCATATTAATATGGGCCAATGCGAAGGAGTCAGGATTGATTGTAAAGCAACTAAGAGAAATGGGTATGGATTTCCCAATTTATGCTTCCGATCGGATTGTATCCAATGAATTTCTTGAGATCGCAGGGGACTGGGCAGAAGGAATTGTGGCTACCTGTCCCTACAATCCGACAGCTGAGAATGAGCAATATGTGCAGTTTCAACAGGATTACAGGGCAAGATTTGGCTTGGAGCCGGATGTGTTTGCAGCCCATGCCTACGATGGAATGAACTTGATTGTGGAAGCAATAAGAAAAGTAGGGTTAAACAGAGTGTTGATAAGAGATGTTTTGACAGACCTTACTACATTTCAGGGGTATCAGGGAGTTACCGGAGAAATCGTTTTGGATGAAAGCTGGAATGATATTGGAGAAATCTGGATGGCTAAAGTTCAGAATGGTGCGTTTGAATTTAGTCCAAGTCCTGCATTGGGTGAAAGAGCTCATTCAGGAAGAATGGTTGGTTATTGAAGCTTTTTGATGTTTAAATAAAAGTTGGTGAAAGGTCTTTTTGAAATAAGTATTATTGCTTTTGTGCTTTGTCTGATGCAATTCTTTGGTCAGGCTTTGTATGCCCAAAATCACTCAGAGAATGCATCGCATATTTCAATTGGTCTTTTGGTCAACGAAAAGAATGAGGCAGTCTCAAGATGCAGTGCAGAAATTGCCGTTGAGCAAATCAACAGTAAAGGAGGAATAAATGGCAGACCTTTAAAATTGATTGTTCGCATTGCAGCAGGTTCCTGGGGGGCCGGTTCAAGAGAAGTTGTAGACCTGGTTTTTAAGGATAAGGTGGA
>NZ_JBPCUJ010000034.1:0-3921 GCF_051011215.1 Lutimonas sp. | reverse complement strand
TGTTCTTTCTGTTGTTTTGTAACAAGCCAATGATCTACTTTTTTATTAAAAAGATACGCAGGATAACTTTCTGAAGAGGCTGCATCAACAATGCCATTTAAGGGAGTCCCGGTATAAAGTGTTGGGTTATACAAAGAAATTCGATTCAAAAAAGCACCTTCCTGAAGATAGTCCACAAGAAAATCCAGGGATTCAAAGGATGCTGAACCTACCATGGCTGAAAGAATTAGTTCTTGATTCTTTTTTTGCTGCAGACCGTTAAATTCAAGATAACGATCCATAATCAATAGGCGCCTGTACATGTCGTCAGTATCCTTGGTTAATTCTTGTGGGCTCCACAGTTTTTCTGCAATGACAGCTGCTTTCGGCCAGACCCTTGACTCAAGAGTAATAGAATCTACCATTTCAGTCCACATGCAGGCTTCACCTCCTAAAATATTTTTAAGGTCTTTCGGCTCGAGCGGTTGGATTTTATCAAATTTAGGTAGTGGTAAACCATTTGTCATGTCAGATCCTCCAGATTTTTTACCCGTCAATTTCAAATTAAATAAGGCAATGCTTGTTTCACCATGTAAAGAATCCCCATTTATTTCGAAGGATACATTTAAAGTACCGACATCAATTTTATTCGAAAAGCTAACGGAATTACCTTTTTTATCGACCTCGGCGATACTTGTAGAATTGCCCATGAATTCCATGATGATCTGAATGTCATCATCTTTTCCGAAAGTATAGATATTTCCATCGATGATGTTATCGTTGAAAACGATTTGAGAATTCCAGGAGGTCCAGTTGGTGCTGTCAATATCTATATTAATCGCGCCCTTTATAATTTCCGGATCAACATTATAGTAATCCGCAGCGCTTCTTTTATGATCCAAATAATAACCCTTTGAAAGAATTGATTTGTTTCCTTTTCTGGCTGATTCCCACAAAACCTTATGACTTCTCCAGGCCTGTATGGCTATTCCATCGGTAGGGAGGTCTGGGTGTTGAATTTCATCCCAGCCCATCATAATTTTGTTGTGTTTTGAGACAATTCTTTGCAATTTTATATTAAAATGAGCTTGTAAAGCGTGTGAATCGCTGATGCCATTTTCTTTCATATAATTTTGAATTGCTTCGTTGTTTTCCCAATCTTCTGCCATTACTTCATCTCCGCCAATATGAAAGTAGGGGTCAGGAAACAAGGTGATCATTTCGGCAATAAAGTCATCCAGAAAAGAATAGAGAGATGGATTTGTCGGATCTAAGACGGGTCTGAATACACCTAAGGCAATGGTGTCTATAGCATAAGGACCTGGTGCACTTCCCAGTTCCGGATAGCCGGTTAGCCAGCTTGTAGCATGTCCCGGGACATCAAATTCAGGAATTACCCGAATCCCTCTTTCAGCCGCAAAATTGACAATTTCCTTAATATCATTCTGTGAATAATAATGACCTTCTGATCCCATTTCATGAAGTTTCGGAAACACTTTAGACTCTACTCGGAATCCTTGATAGTCACTTAAATGCCAATGAAAAACATTCATCTTTAGTCTGGCCATTGCTTCCAGATTTCTTAATACAACTTCTTTTGGTATCCAATGGCGAGAAACATCAAGCATCAGACCTCTCCAGGCATATCGGGGTTGGTCCTTTATTTCCACGGCGGGAAAAAAATGGTGATTGTCTTTGGAATCAATTAATTGGGCTAAGGTTTCCAGGCCATATAGAACGCCAGTAGTTGTTCCCGCTTTGAGAAGAATCTTATCTTTTGACACCGAAAGCTCATAGGATTCATCATCTCCGAGTTGAGGATATTCACTCGAAGGAATTTCATGTAAGACGATATGAAGCTTTTGCTCATCTGCATCTTTAAGTTTAATTCGGGTACTTTTTTCTACTTGTTGTTTAAATCGAGCAACCGCTTTGGTCAATTTATCAGTGGGTTCATTTTCAAAGCCAATACCAAAAGTTTCAGTTATCTCAAAGCTTCCAGTTTCAAATTCCAGCGAGGCAGGTAATGGCATCAGTTTAACTCGGGCTCTATCTTTAGCAGAAATCGGAGGAGGAGGAGGTTTGAAATAAAGATAAAGAGCCACCGCTGTTGCGATTAAAAACAAAAGAACCCAACCAGATATTTTAAAAAACTTCTTCATCTTTAAAATTTAGCTTCAAAGATAGAAAATTTATATTGTGTTTATTAGACACAATACTAAAAAGCTTCGCACAACTGTCAATTTTTATTTCTCCCATCTTTTTCAATTACATTTTTTAAAAGATCTCTTATTTATACGGTTTTCAATACCCTGTAGTATCACCATATTTATTAAATTCGTCTCAAAATTTAAACTATGAACAGCAACAAACCAACTTTAGTAGTTCTGGCAGCAGGAATCGGCAGCAGATATGGAGGATTAAAACAATTAGATACCTTTACCCCAGAGGGAGACACCATTATAGATTTTTCTATATACGATGCGCTTCAGGCTGGGTTTGGAAAATTTGTTTTTATCATTCGTAAAAGTATAGAACAAGAGTTCAGGGCCGAAATAGATCCCAAGTTGGCAGGAAAAGCTGAAGTAGCCTATGTATTTCAGGAAATCGATAAAGTACCGGAAAAGTACTTTAATCCAGATCGTGTGAAACCCTACGGTACGGGACATGCGATGTTGATGGCAAAGGATGCTGTAAAAGAAAATTTTGCGATTATAAATGCAGATGATTTTTATGGTAGAGAAGCCTTTGTATCTATGGCGAAATACCTACAATCTATTGATAAAAACTCTCATGATTTCAGTATGATGGCTTATTTATTAAAGAATACAATCTCTGAGCATGGATTTGTTTCCAGAGGTGAATGTGCTGTAGATGAAAAGGGATTCTTAAGCAATGTAGTGGAAAGAACTCATATTGAAAGAATTGATGGGATATTAAATAGAAAGGATGATGACGGTAGTTTTATTCCAATTGATGAGAATACCATAGTTTCGATGAATTTTTGGGGCTCTACGCCAAGGTGCTTTGAATATACCGAGCAATTGTTTGACTCTTTTCTAGAAGAGAATCAAGGGAATCTCAAGTCAGAGTATTTTATTCCATTAATTGTAAATGGATACCTCGAAAATGGCACCGGTTCTGTAAAGGTACTTACTTCAGATGCCAAATGGTTTGGTGTTACCTATAAAGAGGATAAGGCTGCAGTTCAGGAAGCGATTCTACAACTTAAAAAGAACGACATTTATCCTCAAAATCTTTGGTAAGATGTCAAAATTTTTGCCAGAGGTTGTAGCGGCTTTTCTTCCTGATTTCGATGTTATTCATTTTGATGAACTGGGATCCGGGCATATTAACGATACTTTTTTGGTTAAGACTGATCAAGGCCAGTCTTTTGTAGTTCAAAAGATTAATAAAAAGGTGTTTAAAGATGTACCGGGTTTGGTGCGAAATAAATCTTTGGTTAGTTTATTTCTTCACGAGAAAATGTCGGCATTATCGTATAAAGATCGAATAAGAAGAGTACTCACTTTTGTTCCAACCTCCAATGGAGATTATCATTACACAGACACGAATGGCGATTACTGGAATGTAATGATCTATATAAAAGACAGTCAGACCTTTGAAATCGTAGAGCAGCGTGATATCGCCTATGAAGGAGGCAAACTTTTTGGTGCTTTTTTAAATTTGACAGAAGATTTTGACGCGACGGAATTAATTGAAGTAATCCCTCAGTTTCATGACATGTCTTTTCGTTTTGAACAATTTAAAGAAGCCCTTTCCAAGGCTTTGCCAGACAGAGTTGATGCCTCGTTCTCGTTGATTCAAAGTGTTGAAAGCCTGAAAGAGGAAATGCACATTTTACAAAATCTAAAGGAAGAGGGTAAGATCAAATTACGCGTAACGCATAATGATACAAAGATTTCTAATGCTCTTTTTGAT
>NZ_JBPCUJ010000033.1:0-53881 GCF_051011215.1 Lutimonas sp. | reverse complement strand
ACCTTGGTTTTCGAGAAAGATAAAATGCGCAAATGGTGGAAGCAAGGCTATAGCTATGCCAGTCAAAAGGAAAACTAAATTATTTTGAATTTCTCTATTGAATTTTTAAAATATATGTTTACATTTGTGCCTGATTTTATTAAAATGAGAACAATTACTTTACATCGTCATCATATTCATACTTGCACTCAAGCGAGCTAAATATGTTGTGATTAAAGTCAAAATATTTAAAACCCGTTTGAGCATTCAAGCGGGTTTTTTTATGACTCATTTTGGTGCTCAGACATAATTAACAAAAATGGAAAGATTAAAAATAGCGATTCAAAAATCAGGGAGATTAAATGAAGACTCTCTTAAAATTCTTAAAGAATGCGGTATCTCGGTCAGTAATGGATTGGATCAGTTGCGGGCAACTGTTTCAAATTTCCCGATGGAAATACTGTATTTGAGAAACAGCGATATTCCCCAGTATTTATTGGATGGAGTCGTTGATATTGCCATCATTGGAGAGAATTTACTCGTTGAAAAAGATCAGGGACAAATTGATGTTTTAGAAAGATTGTCTTTTTCAAAATGCCGTGTTTCATTGGCAGTGCCTAAAACGTTTGATTATAGTTCAATCAAGGACCTGAATGGAAAGAAAATTGCCACTTCCTATCCGAATACCCTGCAAATGTATCTGAAAGAGCAAGGTGTTACTGCTGAACTGCACCAAATCTCTGGCTCTGTTGAAATTGCACCAAGCATAGGCCTGGCCGATGCAATTTGCGATATCGTAAGCAGTGGAAGTACACTTTTTAAAAATAACTTAAAAGAAGTGGAAGTGATTGCGAAATCAGAGGCGGTATTAGCCGTTTCTCCTCAAATCAGTGAGGCAAACAAGGCAACACTGTCAAAATTAAGGTTTAGACTTCAATCAGTATTAAAAGCCCGAAATTATAACTATATTTTAATGAACGTACCGAACCAGACCATAGATCAGGTAATTGATATATTGCCGGGTATGAGAAGCCCTACAGTTCTTCCGTTAGCAGAAAAAGGATGGAGTTCAATACACACGGTTATTGAAAAGAATAAATTCTGGGAAATTATTGATGAGTTGAAAGTATTGGGAGCGGAAGGTATTTTAGTCGCACCGATTGAAAAAATGGTTATTTAATTGAAGGAGATGAATAAGTTTTTTGATCCAGACAAGGCCACATGGCCCACTTTGTTGAAAAGACCGACACAAAGCTATAGTCAGATAGAGCCTCTTGTGTCTCAGATTTTTGATGATGTTTTAGCCGAAGGAGATACGGCAATAAAGAGGTATGTGGAGAAATTTGACCAGGCAAGTCTTGACAATCTGCAAGTGTCACAAAATGAAATTGAAGACGCGAAGGATCGTATTTCGGAAGCATTAAAAAATGCGATTTCTTTAGCGAAAGAAAATATTGAGATTTTTCACAAATCTCAGCAGGTGGCAATTAATAAGACAGAAACATCAAACGGTGTTGTCTGTTGGCAGGAAAAGCGTGCCATAGAAAAAGTGGGATTGTATATTCCTGGTGGGACAGCACCACTGTTTTCCACAATTCTCATGCTTGCGGTACCTGCTACCATTGCGGGATGTGAAGAAATTGTACTATGTACTCCAAGCGATAAGCAAGGAAATGTGCATCCGGCAGTGTTGTATACCGCAGCCTTGTGTGGTGTGAAAAAAATATATAAAATCGGAGGTATACAGGCGATTGCTGCACTGACCTTTGGAACTGCCACAGTTCCAAAGGTGTATAAGATTTTCGGACCTGGAAACCAGTATGTGACAGTGGCAAAACAAATGGCCTTGAAATATGATGTTGGAATTGATTTGCCAGCGGGACCAAGTGAATTACTTGTGTATGCTGATGAAAGTGCCACGGCAAGTTTTATGGCAGCTGATTTACTTTCTCAGGCTGAGCATGGTGCAGATAGTCAGGTGATTTTGGTATCTGATTCAAAATCCAAGATGGAAGAAATTGAAACAGAGGTATACAAACAACTTTCAAAGTTACCTCGGAAAGCCATTGCCGAAAAGGCGATCGAAAATTCAAAACTGATCTATTGTTCTGATCAAAAAGAGGCAATCGCTTTGATCAATGCCTATGCCCCTGAACATTTGATCATAAGCACAAAGGACGCCCATACCATTATGAAGGAGATCAAAAATGCCGGTTCTGTATTTGTTGGGGATTATACACCTGAAAGCGCCGGTGATTATGCATCTGGGACAAATCATACCTTGCCAACGAACGGTTATGCAAAAAACTACAGCGGTGTGAACCTGGACGCTTTCCAAAAAACAGTGAGTTTTCAGGAAATTACTGATAAGGGATTGTTGTCGATTGGCAATGCCATCGAAATAATGGCAGAAGCAGAGGGATTGATGGCCCATAAAAATGCCGTGACTGTAAGACTTGAGAAAATAAATAAGAATTGATTCTATAAAATTGAAAAATGCGATGTCAACAGACGTGATAGATATATTGAAAATGGCCAGGCCTTCTGTTAGAAATCTAAAACCGTATGCCTCAGCCAAGGATGAGTTTAAAGACTTTGATAAGGAGTTGATCTTTCTCGATGCCAATGAGAATCCTTATGAAACAGGACTGAACCGTTATCCGGATCCACATCAGAAAGAATTAAAAGAAAGAATAGCAGTCTTAAAACAAGTTTCAAGTGATCATATATTACTGGGCAATGGTAGTGATGAAATTTTGGATATGATTTTCAGGGTGTTTTTTGAACCGGAAAAAGATAATATCATCATTAACACACCTACTTTTGGAATGTTTAAGGTCTTATCTGATATCAATGCCATTTCATGCAGGGCGGTGCAAATGACAACAGACTTTCAGCTTGATGTAGCATCCATCAAAAAGAATATAGATGCACATACCAAGGCCATCTTTATTTGTTCTCCCAATAACCCTACAGGAAATGCAATGAATGAAGCTTCGATACTTGAATTACTCAAGTTGCCGGTTCTGGTGATAATTGACGAAGCATATATAGATTTTTCAGATACTGATAGTTGGTCTTCCCGACTTAAAGAGTTTAAAAATTTAATAGTTAGCCAAACGTTTTCCAAGGCCTTCGGGTTGGCTGGTATAAGATTAGGAGCTTGTTTTGCGCATGCTGAAGTCATTGACTTGCTGAAAAAGGTAAAGATGCCCTATAATGTCAATGTCTTGACACAACGAACCGCATTGGAATCTTTGGCAGACGAAAAATTAATAGCACAGCAGGTATTTGAAATCAAGGAAAACAGGAAAAAACTGGTAAAGAGCTTATCTAAAATTGGATTTGTAAAACATATCTATCCTTCCGACAGCAATTTTTTACTGGTCAAAGTAGATAATGCGAACAGAAGATATGATGAATTAGTTACAAAAGAATTGGTTGTTCGTAACAGAACGAAGGAACCTTTATGCAATAATTGCCTCCGAATTACAGTAGGTACGGAAGAAGAAAATAAATATTTATTGAAGCGAATGGCACAGTTAGATGCTATCAAAAACAGTGACAAATGAAAAGAGTTTTATTTATAGACAGGGATGGCACGATGATTAAAGAGCCTGCTGATGAGCAAATAGATAGTTTTGAAAAACTGGTATTCTATCCCAAGGCCTTATATTATTTATCAAAAATTGCAGCTGAACTGGATTTTGAATTAGTGATGATTACCAATCAGGATGGCCTTGGCACAGAATCTTTTCCTGAAGACACCTTTTATCCGGTACATCATTTTATCCTGGACACTTTTGCCAATGAAGGGGTTGTTTTTGACAAGGAATTTATAGATCGAAGTTTTCCTGCTGATAATTCTCCTGACAGAAAACCGGCTACAGGGCTGTTGACGGCTTATTTTGAAGATGATTATGATCTTGCGAATAGTTATGTGATCGGAGACAGGATGACCGATATGGAATTGGCGAAGAATTTAAAGTCCAAAGGGATATATATTAATAATGAATCGAATCTTGGTGAAGGAGAAACAACGGCATCAGAGGATGCTATCAGCTCTTTTATTGTTCTTGAAACAGCCGATTGGAAGGATATATATGAATTTTTGGTATTGAGTGAAAGAACTGCAGAGATTGCCAGAAAAACAAAAGAAACCGATATATATATCAAACTCAATTTAGACGGAACCGGACAAAGTAATATTGATACCGGTTTGGCATTTTTTGATCATATGTTGGATCAAATTGCACGTCATGGAAATATGGACCTTGAGATAAAAGTTTCGGGGGATCTTGACGTTGATGAGCACCATACCATGGAAGATACAGCGATTGTTTTAGGTGAAGCCTTTGCGCAGGCCTTGGCTGATAAAAGAGGGATGGAACGTTATGGATTTACCTTGCCAATGGATGATTGTCTGGCACAGGTGGCCATCGATTTTGGAGGCAGGAACTGGCTGGTCTGGGATGCAGCTTTTAAAAGAGAAAAGATTGGAGATATGCCGACTGAGATGTTTTTCCACTTTTTTAAATCATTTACCGATGGGGCTAAAGCCAATTTGAATATTAAGGCAGAAGGTGAAAATGAACATCACAAAATTGAAGCCATTTTTAAAGCCTTTGCCAAGGCAATTAAAGTAGCAGTGAAAAGAGATGCAGAAAAAATGATTTTGCCCAGTACCAAAGGTTTGTTATAGATGAAAATAGTTATTATAGATTACGGAGCAGGCAATGTGAAATCGGTGCAGTTTGCGCTGGAGCGATTAGGTTATGAGGCTGTATGCAGCAATGATGAGGCTGAAATAAAATCGGCTGATAAGGTTATTTTTCCTGGTGTTGGAGAGGCTCAAAGTGCTATGAAAGAGATTAAGAGATATGGCTTGGATCTCGTTATTCCTGCCTTAACACAGCCTGTATTAGGGATCTGTTTAGGGATGCAGTTAATGTGTACTTTTTCTGAAGAAAATCAGACTGAATGTTTGGATATTTTTCCCATTCAGGTGAAAAAGTTTGAAGAAAACTTTAAAGTACCTCATATTGGATGGAATCAGATCAGAGCGCTTAAAACACATCTTTTTGATCAGGTACCTGAGGATTCTTATATGTATTATGTACACAGCTATTATATTCCTGATAATGAGTTTAGTATCGCCACTACAGTTTATGATGTGACTTATTCAGGAGCGATTAAAAAAGATAATTTTTATGCCTGTCAGTTTCACCCTGAAAAAAGTGGTGGTTTGGGAGAACAGATTTTAAAAAATTTTATAAACATATAAGAAGATGAGAATAATTCCAGCTATTGATATTATCGATGGAAAATGTGTCAGGCTCTCAAAAGGAGATTACGCCACAAAGAAAATCTATAATGAAGATCCGATAGAGGTTGCTAAATCTTTTGAAGGTGCGGGCATTCAATACTTGCACTTGGTAGATTTGGATGGCGCGAAAAGTAAGCAGATCATCAATTATAAAATTTTGGAACAAATTGCGACCAAAACCAATTTGAAAATTGATTTTGGCGGCGGATTAAAATCTGACAAAGATTTGAATATCGCTTTTGATTGTGGAGCAAGTCAGGTAACAGGTGGAAGTATCGCCGTAAAGGAACCCAAAGTCTTTACATCATGGTTAGAGGAATACGGTGCAGACAAAATTATATTAGGAGCCGATGCCCAGGATGAAAAAGTAGCTATTTCAGGTTGGTTGGAAGCTTCAGACAATGAAGTCATTCCGTTTATTAAGTCCTATCAGACAAAGGGAGTACGTTATGTAATTTGCACGGATATTTCAAAAGACGGTATGTTACAGGGGCCTTCCTTTGAGCTATACAGTAGAATATTAAAAGAAATCCCAGAAATCTCTTTGATAGCTTCAGGCGGTATCTCTCATTATGATGAACTGTCGCAGTTAGCTGAATTGGGATGTGAAGGAACCATTATTGGAAAAGCAATTTACGAGAACAGAATCAGTTTGAAACAATTGGAAAATTTTGTTCTTGAAAATTAAATGTATTAAAATGAGCTGAACGCAGCATTGATTATGGTAAGTAAAAGAATAATTCCTTGTTTAGATATCAAAGACGGACGAACCGTGAAAGGTATCAATTTTGTGGGATTACAGGATGCCGGTGATCCGGTGGAATTAGCCGACAGGTATTCACGAGAAGGTGCCGATGAACTGGTCTTTCTGGATATAACAGCTACTAAGGAGAAACGAAAAACCTTGGTCAAACTTGTGGAAGAGGTGGCGCGCAAGGTGAATATTCCATTTACAGTTGGAGGGGGTATTTCCAGTGTGGAAGATGTGAACATGTTGCTTAGAGCGGGCGCAGATAAAGTTTCCATTAATTCTTCTGCTGTAAAAAATCCAAAATTGATCAGCGATTTGGCAAATAAATTTGGCAGTCAGTGTATCGTATTGGCTGTGGATGCCAAACTGATTGATGGAATTTGGAAAGTATTTCTCGTAGGAGGAAGGGTGGAAACAGAATTAGAGCTGTTTGATTGGATCAAACAAGGAGTGGCACTTGGGGCAGGAGAAATTCTTTTTACCTCCATGGATCATGACGGAACAAAAAATGGCTTTGCCAATGAAACCTTAAAGCGAATTTCTGAAATAGTCAATGTGCCTGTTATCGCCAGTGGTGGAGCAGGGACCATGAGCCATTTTTGTGATACCTTTGAACATGGCAATGCCGATGCGGCCTTAGCCGCCAGTGTATTTCATTATAAGGAAATAGAAATAGAGGATTTAAAAAAAGAATTAAAGAATCAGGGAATAAACGTACGGTTATGACAATAAAATTTGATGAAACATCAGGGTTGGTACCTGCTATAATTCAAGACGCTCAAACTAAGAATGTCTTGATGTTGGGTTATATGAATCAAGAGGCCTTTGATAAAACCATGGCAACAAATAAAGTTACTTTTTACAGCAGAAGTAAAAAACGACTTTGGATGAAAGGAGAAGAGATTGGTAATTTTTTGGAATTGGTATCCATAAAAAATGACTGTGACAATGACAGTCTTTTGATTTCAGCAATACCACAAGGACCTACCTGCCATAAAGGTACGGCAACCTGCTGGGGAGAGGGGAATGAAACGAGTTTTGGTTTTCTGACGCAACTTGAGGCAGTTATTAAAAGTAGAAAGGAGAACCCTTCTGAGGCATCTTATGTTGCTTCTTTGTTCAAAAAAGGAATTAATAAGATAGCTCAGAAAGTAGGGGAAGAAGCAGTTGAGGTAGTGATCGAGGCTAAAGATGATGATGAGAAATTATTTTTAGATGAATCTGCAGATCTTTTGTTTCATTATTTAATTTTGTTGCAAGCCAAAGGGTATACACTGAAAGATATAGAACAGGTTTTGAAAGACCGACATAAATAAGCCTATGGACACACCTAAAAATACGGTTTCTTATTCCTATGAGATCAAAGTAGAAGAGGATCACATTGATAATTTACGACATGTGAACAATGTGGTATACCTGCAATGGGTGAACGATATTTCTGAGAAACACTGGAATGTATTGGCTATAAACGGTTTAAAAGAAAAGTATTTTTGGGTTGTATTGAGACATGAATTAGATTATCATAATGAAGCTTTCCTTGGTGATACGCTGCGCCTAACTACCTGGGTAGGAATTTCCAAAGGCGTAAAATCTGTTCGCTATGTTGAAATTTTTAAAGAGGACAAACTGTTATTGAAAGCAGCATCTACCTGGTGCTTAATTGATGCCAAAACCTTAAGACCAACCCGAATTAAGAATGACATTTTAGAAGTACTGGAGTTCGAATAGTCAATTAGGAGTCCTTTTTTGATTCGATTAATTCCTTTAGAATTGATTCAACGCCCAGTTCATCATTGCTTTTTGTTTGGAACCTCGCAGCTTTTTTTACATTATCATGAGCATTTGACATGGCATAACTAAAATAAGCCTGTTCCAGCATTTCCAGGTCATTATTAAAATCGCCAAAAACCATGGTCTCCTCCTTGGAGATTCCAAATTGATCCTGTAGAATTTTAACAGCCCTTCCTTTGTTTGCAATCGGATTTGAAATATCCACCCAATTCGCTCCTGAAATCTTAATTTGATATTGATCCTCTAAATGCCGGACCACCGGGTAGATATATGATTCGGAACTTTCAAAATGATAAATCGCCACTTTAAAAATGTCATCTGCCGGAATTTGAGAAAAATCCTCAACAATCGTAAATTGGGTATAATATTCCTTCAGTATATTCACAAACCTTTCTTCATTTTGAGCTATATAAGCAGCATTCTTTCCGCAAAGAACGGTATATAATCCATCTGCTTTATTGATTACCGGCAACAAAGACTGGACCTTTTCATTAGAAAGATAGACAGCATCAAGTTCGTTTTCTCCCTGCATGATATAACCACCATTTTCTGCAACAATTGTTATTTCTTCAGAAATGATATTCAATTTGTCCTTTATACTGCTGTATTGTCTTCCACTGGCAGCAACAAACTTCACTTCCAGTTTTTTAAGAAGCTGAAACAAGTCGAAAAAAGAACTGCTGACTTCGCTTTTTGAATTGAGCAGGGTGCCGTCCATGTCTGTGACCACCATTCTAACCTTAGAAAGATTCATAATCAATGTTAAAAATTAAGATGTAAAAATAATGTTCTCCCATCTTATAGCGTCATTAAATTACTATTTATTGTAAAAGTTGTTAAAGAGCATTTGAAATAATGGCCTGAATTAATATTCCTTCAAAAGGCCTGACAATCAAAATAAAGGATTACTTTTGCACTTTCAAAAAAACAGATATGCAATCAATTAGAAATATAGCAATTATCGCCCACGTTGACCACGGAAAAACTACCCTTGTTGACAAGATCATTGATCAGGCAAAAATCCTTGACGACAGAAAGGAACGTACAGACCTTTTGTTAGACAACAATGATTTGGAAAGGGAACGAGGAATTACCATTCTTTCAAAGAATGTATCGGTGAATTACAAAGGTGTTAAGATCAATGTAATTGATACACCTGGTCACGCCGATTTTGGTGGTGAAGTAGAACGTGTTTTAAAAATGGCAGATGGTGTTTTGCTTTTAGTTGATGCTTTTGAAGGACCTATGCCTCAAACAAGATTTGTATTAAGCAAGGCGCTTGAGTTAGGCTTAATGCCGATTGTTGTAGTTAACAAGGTTGACAAAGAGAATTGTACACCAGATTTAGTTCATGAAAAGGTATTTGATCTGATGTTTGCGCTTGATGCAACTGAAGAGCAATTAGAATTTAATACCATCTATGGTTCAGCGAAAAATGGTTGGATGAATACAGATTGGAAAGAACAAACCGATAATATCATTCCTTTGCTAGATGCAATTATTGAAAATATTCCTGAAGCACCTTATAGAGAAGGAACGCCGCAAATGCAGATCACTTCTTTGGACTTTTCGTCCTTTACAGGTAGAATTGCCATCGGTAGGGTTTTTAGGGGTGACCTCGAGGAAGGAAAAGATTATATGCTGTGTAAGGCAGACGGTTCATCAAAAAAAGTACGCATCAAAGAGTTGCATACATTTGAAGGATTAGGGAAAGCCAAGGTGACTAAAGTGAGAAGTGGAGATATATGTGCAGTGACTGGTATTGAAGGTTTCGAAATTGGTGATACAATTGCAGATTTTGAAAACCCGGAAGCCATGCCAAGAATTGAGGTAGATAAACCAACCATGAGCATGTTATTTACCATTAACAACTCTCCCTTCTTCGGAAAAGAAGGAAAGTTTGTTACTTCACGTCACCTAAGAGACAGACTTTTCAAAGAGACTGAAAAGAATTTGGCATTGAGGGTTGAAGAGACAGATACGGAAGATAAGTTCATCGTTTATGGAAGAGGTATTCTTCACTTATCAGTGCTTATTGAAACGATGAGAAGAGAAGGTTACGAACTTCAGGTAGGTCGACCAAAAGTGATTCTAAAAGATATTGATGGTGTGAAAAGTGAACCTTTTGAAACAATGGTAATTGATGTTCCAGAAGAATTAGCTAGTAAGGCGGTTAATTTGGTGACGCTGAGAAAAGGTGATCTTCATGTAATGGAACCTAAAGGAGATTTACAACATCTTGAATTTGATATTCCTTCCAGAGGACTTATAGGTTTACGAAATAAAATTCTAACCGCTACTCAGGGGGAAGCCATTATCAATCATAGATTAAGAGGATATGATGCTTTTAAAGGAGAGTTTAGTGATGTCACAAATGGAGCGATTGTAGCTTCTGAGGCAGGAAAGGCTACTGCTTATGCGATTGACAGATTGCAGGACAGAGGGAAGTTTTTTATCGATCCTAATGATGAAATTTACAAAGGACAGGTTGTAGGTGAGAATAGCCGACAGGAAGATATGGGTGTAAACCTGATTAAGGGAAAGAAATTGACCAATGTTAGAAAATCGGGTACAGATGATAGTGCAAAGATTTTTCCAAAGGTTGATTTTTCATTAGAGGAATGCATGGAGTATATAAGAGATGACGAATATTTGGAAGTTACACCTTTGAATTTGAGAATGAGAAAAATTGAATTCAGATAAGCTTTTTATTAGATGCTAAAACCAAATGGTTATTTAATTGTTAAATAGAGAATGGTTTTTTTCTAAAAAAGTTTAAAATTGTAAATTGCCTCGCAAAATTATGAAAATGAAATTGAAATATTTATTGCTGTTATTCCTTGGAATCGTTGCGTTTGCTTGTAGTGATGACGATGATTCGGATACGGATGATCATGATCCGATAGCACAGGCTTTAATAGATGATGCGATCTTAGTTGAATTTTTACAAACGCATTATCTAACTCCAGAAAATGAAATTGATACCATTACTAACGGAGAAATTCCATTGTATGATATTGTCGAGGTAGATGATATTGAATTTGATGACATCGATTACAAGATGTATTATTATGTTGACAAGGAAGGTGTAGGAGACCAGCCTACAAAGAATGATTCAGTACAATTATTATACAGAGGCTTTTTGTTAGATTCTATTAAGTTTGACCAGAATACGAGTTATACTTCGTCAAAATCATGGTTTCACTTACCTCAGACCATTCCTGGTTTTAGGTATGGAATTACCTATTACAAGGGTGGAGATAAAGTGATTTACCCTGATGAATCTTTTGGTTACGAAAATGCAGGAAGTGGCGTGTTTTTTATGCCTTCAGGATTGGCTTATGGACAATTTGCAACGCCTACGATTCCTTCAAATAGTTGTCTTTATTACTTTACAGAAGTAGGTGCCGTAATTGAGGCTGATGCCGATGGTGATCTGGTTGTAAATAATGATGAGGATATTGATGGAGATGGAGATGTGTATAACGACGACACTGATGGAGATGAAATTGCTGATTTTAACGATCCTGATGATGATGGAGACGGTATTCTTACAAGAGATGAAGATGCTGATGGAGATGGAGATCCTAGAAATGATGATTCAGACGGAGATGGAATACCCGACTATCTTGATGCTGATAGTTGATCCTATTATAGAGAAATAAAAAAAGGTTGTGATTTTCACAACCTTTTTTTATTTAAAAATATGCATCAGTTCCAGAATCACTTGATCGATCTCCTCTTTGGTGTTAAACCTGCTAAAAGAGAAGCGAACTGAGGTTTGTTTGGCCTCTTTTTCAGTTAAAATGGCTGAAAGTACATGTGACCCTTTGCTGCTTCCGCTCTGGCAGGCAGATCCTCCCGAAGCAGCGATCCCTTTTAAATCAAGATTGAAGAGAAGCATTGGTTTTTCTGTGGGAAACCGCACACTGAGTATGTGAGGTGCGCTATTTTTTATATCTGCTGAGCGGCCGTTAAATGCAATGCCAGGAATATGACTGCTTATTTGTTCTATAAAATATTCTTTCAGTTGTATAAGATGTATTTTATCCGCATCATAATTTTCCATGGCCAATGAAAGAGCTTTATTCATTCCGGCAATGCTATGGGTATTTTCGGTGCCTGCTCTTGATCCCATTTCCTGCTCACCACCATGTAAGATGGGTTTGATAACGAGCCCTTTTTTAACAACGGCAAAGCCTACACCTTTGGGGCCGTGAAATTTATGGGCACTGGCAGCAACAAAATCAATAGGTGTTTTTTTAAGATCTAAGGGTACATGTCCAATGGCTTGTACCGTATCTGAATGAAACAAGGCATTGGATTCTTTACAGAGAGACGAAACGCGCTCCATATCAAGAATATTTCCCAGTTCGTTGTTCACATGCATTAAACTGACCAGTGTCTTCAGATTTGAAGATTTTAATTTTTCTTCCAAGTCATTATAATCAACTTCACCATCACTGGTAACCTTCACAAATACTGTTTCAATTCCATTGTCCTTGTGCAGTACTTTTATAGTATGCAGGACAGCATGATGTTCAATGGCTGAACTAATAATACGCTGAACGCCTAAATTTTTAACCGCATTGAATAAAACCAGGTTGTCAGCTTCACTGCCACCTGCCGTAAAAATTACTTCCGAAGCCAAACAATTCAAATATTTGGCAACGTTTTTTCGTGTCAATTCGACAATTGCTTTTGCTTTTCTGCCAAAATCATGTGATGAAGAAGGGTTTCCAAAGTTACTTTTCATATGATCCGTCATCACATCAATGACCTGAGGGTCTAATGGGGTAGTAGCGGCATTGTCCAAATATATTTTTTGCATCTTACAAAAGTAATTATTTTCTTAGTTCTAATGTTTTATAATGGGAACAAATCGATTACTTTTGCACTTGATTTATAATTTGTTGGTATTAAATAAATTGGAATTAGTATGATGAAGAAAGTTTTTTTATTGATGGTATTGCTACTGACTTTTTCGTGTAATGACGGGGATTTGGATATTTCCAGTTTTGAATTTGAAGAGGAGGTCAATATATGTGGGACACAGAATTATACGCTTTACCGTTTAAGCACTAATGAGCAGCGGGAAGCGCTGATTGTAACTTTAACAGATCAGCAAATTAGAAAAGACGAAGACATTGTTACACCGGTTAGTGTCAGTGTGAATGGAGATTATACCGTAACCTACAGACTTTTTGATGATCAACTCACAGATAACTATTTTTGTGCTTCAGTACCGCCTGTCGAACCTGTTGTGCTTAAAGACTGGAGGGGCGTTTCAGGAACAATTTTTGTTGAAAACGAACCTAAGTATGATACAGATGGTGAGACGATTATTGGTTGGAAACATTATGTAATTCTAATAGACGTTGTATTGCAAGTGGATGATCAGGAACTTAAATTGGATGAAACCTTCGTTTACGGAACTGCTGAGACCGGTCCGGCTTCCTAAACTTTACTTGGTGTTTTGATAGATAATTACTTCTGTGGCGCCTTGTCCATATTCTAGATAGGAGGCATCATGAAAGGCGACGTTGTAATTTTTCAGTAGAGTTTTCAATTCATTCTTTAAAACACCCTCTCCGCGTCCATGAATAAATATAATTTTAGGATGTTTCTTGCTAATAGCCTGTTCCAGTTCTTTTTTGGCGACATTTAATTGCAGTGATAACTTATCAAAGTTGCTCATTCCTTTTTCATGATCTATGAGCTCATGAATATGAAGATCTACTTCTTTGACAAAACTTCCTTTTTTAACTTTAAAACTGGTTTTGGAGGTTTGTTTGGTATCAATTTCTTTGGTTTCCGCATGACTTACTTCGGGATTCCACTCCTTGTTGATGAGCAATTCCAATGGAGCAAACGAATATTCAAAGCCATCTTCACAGGAAATGGTAACGAAGCCTTTTTCAATTTTGACTACCTCTCCTTGCAAGGTATCATTGATGACCCTTACATGATCTCCAATTTCAAAGTCTTTTTTCGCATTCATAGACGCAAATATATATTGAAAATTATTGTAATTTTAATTCCTTGATCAATTTAATCAAACATGGGCTTTATATCTTTTTTGGAGAACAATATGTTGTCATGTCAATGGCAGAATCTCGGAATGGAATGCATGGGCTGTGGTTTCCAAAGATCTGTAATTTTTCTTTTGAAGGGGGATTTTTTTAAAGCATTTATTACCTATCCTGCCATTTATTCCTTGCTTGCCATGGGCTTGATCTTGGGCTTGCATTTAAAATTCAATTTTTCTGCCGGGCACAAAATTCTTCAATGGCTTTTTGTTTTAAATGTGATCATTATTGTTGGAAACTATATTTTAAAACTAATCTAATAAAATTGTATGTATAAAGAAAAGTTACCCTATTCTCAAAGCGCCTTAATACTTGGAATTTCATCCATTGTTACTGCTTGCTGTTGTTGGGGCGTTATTGGAATAATTTTGGGAATTATTGGTCTTAATAATGCAAATAAAGCCATTAGGATGCATGAACAGGATCCCAATAGTTTTGATGGAGTTAATAATGCTCAAACCGGAAGAACAACAGCTATTATCGGAATAGTAATAGGTGTGATTTCGATGATTTGGCATATTTATATTTTATCAACCGGTGATTATCAGGTTTTTATTGAGGAATTTAGTAATATGTCAGAAGAGTATTGATACCTGCTTAAGTCTCCCTGGCTTCAAAATCCATCAAGGTGTAACCTGACATTCAAGGATGTATATGGACTGCTCAAAGTTTCCTTAAAAAAAGAAAGGGACGCTTATTTAGAGTTAATTATTTCTCTATTTTTACCCTATGATAATAAATGATTCGAACAGACATAAAGGCCTTAGAAACCAATTGGTCAAAGTGATTAAAGAGAAAGGTATAAAGGACAGAAAGGTGTTGGATGCCATATCAAAAATCCCCAGACATTTGTTTATGGATTCTGGTTTTGTTGACTTTGCTTATCAGGACAAACCATTTCCAATAGGTGCGGAACAAACCATTTCTCAACCCTATACAGTGGCCTTTCAATCTGAATTGTTACAAGTCGAACCAGGGCATAAAATATTGGAAATTGGAACTGGATCCGGATATCAGACAGCTGTTTTAATTGAATTGAAAGCTGAGGTTTACAGTATTGAAAGACAAAAGGAATTGTACACTAAAGTCAGAAAGTTCCTGCCTAAAGTAGGGTATGTTCCTAAAAAACTTGAATATGGTGACGGATATAAAGGAATGCCTGAATACGCACCGTTCGACAGCATTATAGTAACCGCAGGAGCTCCTTATTTACCCAAGACCTTGTTAGGTCAGTTGAAAGTAGGAGGTAAGTTGGTGATCCCAATTGGAGAGGATGTTCAGGTGATGACTGTGTTTACCCGTGCCTCAGAGAAAAAATTTGAGAAATTAGAATATGGTGATTTTAGATTTGTCCCCATGCTAAAGGAAAAAAATAATTCTTGATTGTAACTTCATGAAGGCTTCAGATATAGATATTCCACTGGTTTCTGTTGAATGGCTTGCAGATAATATTCGCAAGCAGCAGTTGATTGTTTTGAATGCCACCTTGCCAAAAGCGACTGCGGCAAATAATCAGGGAGGTGTATCGGAAGATAGAATCCCAGGTGCCAGATTTTTTGATATAAAAAATACGTTTAGCATTTCGGATGCGCCGTTTCCAAATACGAGGGTTGACGAACCTACTTTTAATAAAAGTGCACAGGCTCTGGGTATTAATCAGGATAGTTGGATCATCGTCTATGATGATCACGGCATTTATTCAAGTGCCAGGGCCTGGTGGATGTTTAAAGCGATGGGTCATATAAAAGTGGCTGTATTAGATGGAGGCCTGCCCGCATGGAAGCGTTCAGGGTTGTCGACAGAAAAAAAGACAATTGAAACATATCCAACAGGAAACTTCAATGGGCAATATCAGGTCAGCTATTTTAAAGATAGTGAGGATGTCTTAAAGGATCTTGACAATGACAATGAGTTAGTCCTTGATGCAAGAGCAGAGGATCGATTTGCAGGATTGGTTGAAGAGCCGAGAAAAGGATTGAGAAGCGGTCATATACCTCATTCCAGCAATATTCCATACACAGATTTATTGAATAACGGTAAAATGAAAAGTGTCAGTGAGTTGCGCATTTTGATGGAAAAAGCCTTGTTAAAAGATAAAAATATTACCTTTTCCTGTGGCTCTGGAATTACCGCCTGTGTGCTTGCTTTAGGTGCTACCCTTGTTGGAAAAAGCGAATTGTCTGTTTACGACGGTTCATGGACAGAATGGGGCAGTGTTATGAGTCTTCCTATCGAAAAAGAATAAAAAGTCTAAATGGCTTTCAGGCTCAAATCCATATTGCTCACCGAATGTGTTAATGCACCGGATGAAATATAATCAACGCCACAGGCTGCATAGTTCTTAGCAGTTTGCAAGGTAATACCTCCCGAAGATTCAGATTCGCATTGTCCGGCAATCATTTGAACGGCTTTTTCGGTGTTCTCATAATCAAAATTATCTATGAGTATTCTGTGAATTCCTTGATGATCAAGAATTTGTTTTATTTCATCTAAACTTCGGGCCTCTACAATTATTTTAAGGTCGAGATTCTTCTGGGCTAAATAATCCTTGGTCTTTTTAATCGCCAAATCGATACCCCCGGCAAAGTCAATATGATTGTCTTTTAGCATGATCATATCATAGAGCGCAAATCTATGATTCACCCCTCCACCAATTTTTACGGCCCATTTTTCAATGGCTCGAATACCTGGAGTTGTTTTTCTTGTATCGAGAATTTGAGTATTGGTTCCTTTTAATTCATCCACAAATTTTTTCGTTTTCGATGCAATGGCACTCATTCGCTGCATGGCATTTAAGACCAATCTTTCAGCCTTTAAAATTGATTGCGATTTTCCGGTAACATAGAATACGATATCACCTATTTTAACTGATTCTCCATCCACTATAAAAGTTTCTATATCCAAACTTTCATCAACTTCTTTGAAGATCATTTTAGCGAATTCAACTCCTGCGATAATACCATCTTCCTTTACTAACAATTTTGCTTTACCCATGGCATCTGCAGGTATACAAGCCAATGAACTGTGATCACCTTCTCCGATGTCTTCTCGAATACCATTTTTAATGATTCCTTTGAGTTCATTTTCAAATTGAATTTTACTTATCATTATTTGCGGATTTTATAAGAACAAAAATAAGTCTTTATATTTACCGAAACAATCAGTTTTATGAAAATCAAATTGCTGGCCATTGGCAAAACAGATGATAAAAATCTCCAGGTATTAATTGAAAATTATGAGAAACGTTTAAAGCATTATATAAAATTTGAACTGGAACTTATTCCAGATTTGAAAAATGTAAAAAATCTTTCAGAATCAGAACAAAAGGAAAAAGAAGGATCCTTGATTCTAAAAAAACTGAACCCGGCAGATCAATTAATCCTTCTCGATGAAAAAGGAATCATGCACACATCTAAGGAGTTTTCAACATTTATGCAGAAGAAGATGAATTCGGGCATCAAACAGCTGGTATTGGTCATCGGAGGTCCCTATGGATTTTCAGAGGAAGTTTATAAAAAGGCACAAGGAAAAATATCATTGTCAAAAATGACCTTTTCACATCAAATGATTCGGCTGTTTATAGTAGAACAAATATACCGAGCGTTTACAATTCTTAAGAATGAACCATATCATCATGAGTAGCTTTGTAAAAATTAAACTGTTTTTGTATCAAATTTGGTGAGGACTACTTCGATGCCGGAAATTCAGTGTCAGAAAAGTGAATTCAGGAAGTTCTGTTTATATAAGACCTGTGTATTGTTTTTCCAGGCTTAATAATTTTGGCTATTTTTACTGTTAACATATTTATTCGTAGCTGTGATGATATTATCCGATGGACAAGGCTTTTGTTTATCAGTCAAGGAAAGAGAATTAACTACTGGAAATAGTAGCCAATATATCTCGGATGCGTGTTGATGATTTTTGCCCTACAAACGTTGCCATGAATGGTAAACTTTAATAAAGTGATATAAAAAATTATGATAACTGATCTTTTCGTCTATGACTGAGCTTATTTCAACATTTATTTTTCTCTTTGCCGTTATCGACCCAATAGGATCCGTCCCGGTTTTTATAGCAGTAACTGATGGTTTAAGTGAAAAAGAGAAAAGAATCACGGCCTTTAAGGCGGTTCTGGTTTCATTCGGAGTACTCCAATTCTTTATCATTGCAGGAGAACTCATACTTGATGCGATTGAGGTGCCGCTTCCTGCTTTTCAAATAGCAGGAGGGATCGTACTGTTTCTTTTTGCACTTACCATGATTTTTGGTGATAGTAAACCTGATGAGGAGATCAAATCAGTTAAAGATCCTTCAGAAATAGCCATTTATCCAATGGCGATGCCTTCAATTGCGAGTCCTGGAGCCATGCTGGCAGTTGTATTACTTACAAAAAATTCAGAATACAGTATTTTTGAACAAGTACAGTCGAGCTTGGTTATGGTTAGTGTTCTTGCTGTTGTTTTACTTTTATTATTGCTATCGACTAAAGTGCAGAAGTTAATTGGTTCAGCTGGCGCCAGTATTATTAGTAGGGTGATGGGGCTGATTTTGACTGCTGTAGCTGCTGATAATATTATTACGGGTATCAAGGAATCTTTCGGGTTTATAATATAATAGTTTTTAATTGAATAAATAGAGTGATTACTTCTCATATAATACTGATGTCTAAAGGATTGATTAATTTGTCAAAACGGATAATATACGCGCTTGTGCTTCTTCTTTCTGTCTATGGAATGAATGCTCAGGTTAAGGATACGATAGAGATGTCAATTGATTCAGTTGATACCTTGTTGGATAGTATAGAGGAGGTGGTACTTGAGAACCCATTGGAAAAGACAAATAGATCAAGTCCACGGGCAGTAATAGTAAATTTCATCGAAAACATGAATAATTCTTATGGCTTTTTGATGAAAGCAAATGAAAGAAATCTAAAAATCCCTGGATATTTTATTGCAGATGAAGTGAAGGATGATGTCCGTCAAGGTGAATTGTATTTTGAAAAAGCTACTTATTGTTTGGATTTAAGTGCTTTTCCTCCCTCGCTTCAAAAAGACTTAGGCTATGGAAGGGCCATCATGCTCAAGGAAATTTTAGATAGGATACCATTACCTCCGCTTGAAGAAATTCCTGATTATCAGGCGGTGGAGCTAGACGAAGAAACAAAAAAACATCCCAAATTAAACTATTGGAGAATTCCAGAAACGCAAATCATATTGGTGAAGACTGAAGAAGGAGTATTTCAAGGTGAATACATGTTTTCATCAGAAACAATAGAAAAATTGCCTGATTTTTATAAGCAGGTCAAACTTCTTCCTTTTAAGCCGGAACGGGATGTATCAAAGGGGTTTTATGATTTTTATATCAGTACACCAGGTTTATTAATGCCTCCAAGATGGAGTATGTATTTACCGGAATGGTCGACCCAGATGTATTATTCTCAAACCATATGGCAATGGTTAGCAATGTTAGGGGCTTTACTTATAGCGCTCATTGTCATCAGGATTTTGAATAAAATCTTAATTCATGGAAATCATAGGTTTTCCCTGCTTATTAAGAAATGGAGCAAGGCTATTTTTTATGCTTGTTTAATTGCGATCACCCTTTTTCTCAATAGTTTTCTTAATGAACAGGTTAACATTACAGGGATAACGCTCGCAGTGTCTAAAATTCTTTTAGAATCTGTTTTTTGGTTTTTTGTGTCTTTACTGGCCTATAATGTTTTACTGGCTATGGCTGAAGTCATCATCAATGCCCCTAAAGTGGCAAAGATTGGGATTGAAGCGACCTATACAAGAGCAACCTTTATGGTTATTGCGATTTTTGTATCTGTTTCTATCATAGTCATTGGTCTTTCTCAGATAGGTGTTTCAATCGTTCCCTTATTAACCGGAGTTGGTATTGGGGGACTTGCCATTGCTTTGGCGGCTCGATCAACGTTGGAAAATGTTATTGGAAGTTTTACCATTTTTGCCGACAAGCCATACCGTGTAAACGACAGGGTGAAAGTTCTTAATTATAATGGCACTATTGAGTCGATCGGAATACGATCAACTCAAATCAGATTGTTAACGGGGCCATTGGTTTCTATTCCAAATGAAAAAATGGCATCGGTTGAGATTGAAAATATTCAGGCCAGACCTTATATCAGAAGAGATTTTGATATACGAATAAAGCATGGTTCCTCCTATACAGAGGTTGAGAAAATAGTTCGTATGATACGGAATATTGTTGCTATTCCGGAAGGAGAGGACGATCACCCAAATCAAGTTATAAATCATGTAGACTATCCACCCAGGGTGTTTTTTAATACGATTGCTGCTGATTCTTTTAATATTTCAGTTGTTTATTGGCATTTCCCTCCTGTTCATTGGGATTTTATGGAGCATGCTGAAGGTATTAATATTCAAATAATCAGAGAATTAAATGAATCGGGAATCGATTTTGCATTTCCGACTCAGATCGTGCATGTGTTAGACGGGAATGAAAAAAATAATAGTTTTGAGAATGGAACTGAGAACTCTGAAGAAAACAATGAATTATAAATTATATAGAATAAATCAATGACAGGTTTTTTTGCAATTTTAGATGATATCGCCGCTTTGATGGATGACGTTGCCGTAATGGCAAAATTTGCTACTAAAAAAACCGCCGGCGTATTGGGGGATGACCTGGCAGTTGGAGCGGAGAAAGCATCAAGTTTTAGGGCATCGAGAGAATTACCGGTACTTTGGAAAATCACCAAGGGTTCTTTTATTAACAAATTAATTATACTTCCCTTTGCATTTTTACTTAGTGCATACGCTCCCCAATTAATTGTCCCCATTTTATTAATTGGAGGTGTTTATTTGAGTTTTGAAGGAGTTGAGAAAATCATTCATACTTTTTTTCATAAAAAGCATGTAGATCATCAAGAGATAAAGGTTGTTTCGGAGGAAGAATTGTTGGAAATTGAAAAGGCAAAGATCAAAAACACCATCATTACTGACTTTATATTGTCGTTAGAGATCATCATGATCGCTTTAGGAACCGTAACCAGTCAGCCCCTTATTGAACAAATACTTGTGGTATCTATAGTGGCGATTATTGCTACTATCGGAGTATATGGTATTGTAGCTTTGATGGTGCGTATGGATGATGCAGGAATGAAATTGATACATTCGGCCAGAGGTAAAAGTCAATTTGTAAAATCTTCTTTTGTTGTAATTGGAAAGGGTCTGGTATATTCCTTGCCAAAATTAATCAAATTACTGGCAGTAGTTGGAACAATAGCCATGCTATTGGTGGGAGGAGGCATGTTTGTGCATAATATTCCTGAGGTACATGATTTTTTACATGCCTTGCCAATGATTCTTGCAGAAATGCTAACAGGCATCGTTGTGGGTCTCATTGCTGTTGCGATCATCGAAGGATTTAAAAAGATCAAGAACCTTTTAGTTAAGAAATAAAAAGAAAATAAAAGAAGTTTTCAAGGTTTTGAGCTACAGTCATTAGGAGCTCAATGTTTCATAAAACCTTTTTTTGCACCGCGTTTGGCTGTTGAGCCATGAATGTTTCCGCCGCCCCAAGTCAGCCCACTTTTTTTATTTCTGAATGTTGGATAGGGAGTATCAGTTTTTTTGTCCCTCAAGGCCTCTTTTTTAATATCTTTCTTATTTTTATACCTCTTAAGAATATCGTCTTTGCGCTTATTATATTGGAAATGCTCTATCAAATACAGCGGAAAAGCTGCCAGGAAAAACAAACTGAAAGAGAGTATAAAATATAAATTATAATTGCTGAGATCAATAAGATATCCGATACAGGCTATCGTAAAAAACACGAGACCCAATATTCCTGATATGTAGATTGCTGCTCTCATAATTAAACCATTGAAGAACCAAAGCAATCTTAAAGTTATAAAACTCTGCTTGATTTTAAAAGCAATTTTTAAGGAATTTTCCAAAAAGCCACAACTCTTTCAATCATCCAAAATGCTGCAATGGAGCCAATTGCATAAGCTGGAATCTTCGCTACATAGCTTGGCCATTTTTTATACAAAGACAACAGTTTTAAACATACCAAAATGACCAGTACAAACAGGAGTTGCCCTATTTCTACTCCTACATTAAAAAAAGCGAGTGCCAAGGGTATGTCTTGTTGAGGGAGGCCAATATCAGCAAGTGCTCCGGCAAAACCAAAACCATGTAATAGTCCAAAACTAAACGCGACAATCCAGGGTTTTTTACTGGTCAAGGTTTGTCTTCCATTCAGATTGTTTATCAGTTCCACGGCAAGAAATACAATGCTGAGTGCAATGACGGCTTCTACCGGTGCTCCGGGAAAATTTACATAGCCCAAAGCGGCAAGACTTAAGGTAATACTATGGGCAATGGTAAAGGCTGTAATCGTTTTAACGATCTTCCATCGACCTTTTGTAATTAATATGAGCGCCAGAACAAATAACAAATGATCTATTCCCAACAGAATGTGTTCAACACCAAGCACAGTATATGTTTTTATGACATCCAAAGATGAAGTTTCTCCAGGAATGAGCTGGCTGTCTTTGTCAGCCTGAAGCATGAATGTTGCAGTTTCTCCATTGAGATATTTTATATTCACTAGTACATCGATGAGAGTTTTGTTAAGTCCTTGTATATAAAGTTCATGACCTCTGATAGATTCATTCCCACTTAAACCATAATAATAGATGACTGATCCTGGTATTTGATTCGGGTTTTTAAGTATTTCAATGCTAAATGATTTCGGAAAAACCGGTTGAATTCGAGGAACAGCATCTCCCATGCTCGGTACCTTCCAAAAAATTTCATATTGGTGATCAGCAATCTCTATGATCTGTAAATAGGCGGGCCTGATTTCATGCGCAGTCAATGAAACAGGAAAAATCAATAGCGATAAAACGAAAATAGTTACGAGCTTATTTTTCATTATAATTACAAATCCAATTAGATTTCTCCATCGTTTAAATAGTCAATAAAACTCTGATCAAACTGATCAGGATCCAACTCATATTGAATCTGATAATTCTTTCGATACTCATTAAAAATTTCTTCTTCTAGAAGTCGCTGTTTTTCATATTCATAATCTCTTAGTACCTCTTTTTTTATGAATTCGAATGCTATAGGTAAAGGTGCTTCTTTCTCTACAATATATACGAGATGGTATCCATAACCAGATTTAATCGGCCCGGTCCAGGATAAAGAATCAATACTTCTTAATGATTCAGAAAAGTTCATACCCAGCTCTCTGCTTAAATCACTTTCTTCAACTTTGCTGTACTGATAAGGAAACGGCATGTTATCCCCTAAGGATTTTACTTTTTCCGGGCTAACACCTGCTATTTGTGTTAATGTGTTTTCAGCATCTGTCTTGGGATTATTTCTATAGTCAGGGCTAAATATAATTTGATACAACGAATAGGTGTAAGGACTTTTATAGTTCTCAAGGTTTTCTTGATAATACGCTTTAAGATCTTCGTCTGTTGGCTCATTTAAACTCGCTATATCGCTCGCTAAAAATTGCATTTTTTGCGACAGCCGCCGTTTAATAATTTCATCATTGTGATCCAGATTGATCTTTAGCGCCTCCTGGTAAAAAATTTCTTGCCTAATATTTTGAAGAATCAAACTTTTCAGTTCTTCATCTGTGGGTAACCTTTTCCATTGCATTTCCCAACTTGCGATGATATTTTTCATATCATAATCATCA
Organism: Lutimonas sp.; assembly: GCF_051011215.1. Classification (NCBI taxonomy): domain Bacteria; kingdom Pseudomonadati; phylum Bacteroidota; class Flavobacteriia; order Flavobacteriales; family Flavobacteriaceae; genus Lutimonas; species Lutimonas sp. The sequence continues at coordinate 30,240 of NZ_JBPCUJ010000033.1, read as the reverse complement.
ATAATGATGGTCTCTGCGTCATCAGTGTCTTTGTTCACCAGACCATAGAGGATAAATAGACTGAGTCCGATTAGCAAAAAGTGAACCAATGGTTCTTTTAAAATTTTCTTCATGTAAGCAATTATTAATGCTCTTAAAAATAATATTTTATGCTGAAATTACACAATCTATTTCAATGAGTTTTACAGCCGTTAAAACAATGTAGCATTGGTTGTTTGGTATACCAGACTTTAGGGCTAGAGCCTCTTTCATCTATTGCAGCAGGAAACTCAGTAGTAGGTTTAATTCTTCATAAGAATCATTCATAGGTTGAGTCATTCAAGAATTATAATAATAAGATCTCAATTGACCATTAAAATTACTCATTAAACCCAAAACCTGAAGAACAAGAAGGGCAACTTTAGTTTTTTGAGCTTGCCAAATTATTCAACTCATAAAAAAATGAAGAAATAAATTTTCATGAATCTAAACACCTGGGATGAGTTTTGTTTGTTTTTAAAGAGATCTGTTTTCTGATCTTTTTATTTTGGACTATACCAGATAGGACTTGACCAAGCTCTTTCGATGAGGGTTTTTGGAACTGATTTTGGAAATGTAACGCCTTCTCTTATTTCATCATAGAGATTCCATCGAGCAGCAGGTAATTGCAAAACTCTCACATAATAAAAGGCTTTGTGTCTTGGATCAAAATCGGGATCTATCCAAACAGTCATCAGTTGGCTACTTCCTTTATTAGTTGTGAATTGGCCCGTAGTGAGGTCTACAGGTGCCTCTATTGGTTCAACGGAACCATCTGAATGAATCGTTCTATTGTCAGAAACAGCAACATTATAAATTTTTTCTTGCATCTGTCCATTTTGCATCCATCCCTTGATAATCTGAATTCGATCCAACCCAGGACCAATAGGGTCTTTTGCAGCCCATACTATAAATTGAGGCTTGCTACCATTTGCCTGTGGAAGATCACCTCCCATGGGAACTCCTTTTTTATATCCATCTTCAATAAAAGACTGGTTCTTGTAAGATTTTTTAAAGTCATAACCTCCAAAGAACCTGACCTTTATTCTAGGCCCGCTTGTGGCATACGTTTCTTTATGATATAATGCGTCCCAAATCGCCTCTCTTGTATTGCTTTCGGCCCATACTCCTGTCAGTGAACCCGGGCTAATATCGTAAGCGGTAGCCCAACCATCGATCACCTGTTTTGTTCTGTTGTCTGCCGAGCGGTCCGCATAGCCATGACTTCCCACCGAATAGTTGTCTTCTTCCACATTTCCTGGTGTTCCATTATGATTATCAGTTCCTCCTACAAATCCATACTTAAAAGGATTTACGCCAAGATCTTTTTCATATTTAAGACCTCTTTCCAGTCCATAACGTACATAATTCCTCTTTTCGAATGTTCGACCACTGTAGTCTTGAATGGAGTAAGCCATCTCAAAATCAGCAAATTCATCATTCGCCCAGAATTGTGGATGAACTTCAGAATTCCCTTTGATCTGCATCATTTCAATCAAAGGTTCCATTTTTTGACGAGTTTCGGCATATGATTTATCAAGGGGATCACCATCAATATCTACTTCTGGAAACATCATTCCTTTACTCCCATTCGAATTGTGAGGAATAGCCAAAAGGGTAGATCCGTTATCTATTTGTTCTTGCATCCATAGCCAAAGCTTCTGTGGATCCCTGCTATCATTGGAGCTAAATGGAATTTTTGGTACTATAGAGTCTCTGAAAATTACATTTCGATGTAAATTCCCGGCATTTGGGGCAGAAGACCATTCGAAGGCGTGAAGGGTCGTGAATTTCCCTGGTTGATTATATTTTTCTGTTGCCTGAAAGTTTTTTCTCCATCCAGACATTGTTGATGCTTCTCCCTGATAAAAATCTGGATGTGAAGACCCACCGGTTCTGGCAGGAGTCACAACATACTTGACAAATAAAGCGATGGCATCTTCATAGTTGTCAGCTTCTCTCATTTGTTTTGCTACTGGGTCATTATAACCAGGAGTTCCTTTATTCATAAGGGTATACGTTTCTCCAAGATACTCAGCGTGATCAGAGATAGCACAAAAATCAAGGGGTCTTTTAAGTTTGTGTGGACTACCATTAGCTGTTACCTCTTCACCTTTGGCAAACCTGTAAGCTTCCTCCGGAGTCAATCTGTTTCCTCCGATAAATGCATCCATGGAAGAACTGGTGTGAACATGTGTTTCACCAAAATAGGCATTCTTAAGTGGATTTGTTTTTATGTTTCCCGATGTCTTGGACGTAGAGGAGGGGGGGACATCCTCTTTTTTTAATGGTTTTTTATCACAACTCATTAAAATGACCAAGATCAATATCAGGGGGAAAAGTTTCATTGTCTGCTATTTGAATAAAACTCTATTAGTCTATTAATTCAATAGGAAAGCAATATAAGTAATTTCCTATGTAAAAAAGTTATCATTTGTTAAGATAGTTTTTTATTTAATTTTTTTTTAATTCTGGAGAATGATACTGCTGTAATACCCAGGTAGTTGGCCACATATTTGTCGTAAGCTCCTTTTAGGAAGTCTGGATTCATTTCCAGTAAATCGAGGTACCTTTGTTCAGAATTCATGGTGATCATACTATTCACTCTATAGGTTAACCTGAGTATAGCTTCCTTTAAGCTACTCATATAAAGTCTTTGTATGCCCTCATATTGGAAAGCAAGCGCCTCAAATGAATTAATCGAAAACATAAGGACCTTGGTACTATCTATGCTCATGATGGTTAATTTTTGTGGTGCATCTGAAAAAAGAGCATCCGCATCTCCGACAAAAATTCCTTTTGAACGCAGCAAGATGTTTTTTTCTTCTCCATTTTCATCAGTTACAAACCCTCTAACACTTCCTTCCAGGACCAGAAAGGCGTTTTTCGATCGATTTCCGGCTTTCAATATGATCGATTTGGTATCATAGGATTTAAATTCACATATAGCTAAAAGCCGATGAAGCTCCTTTTCTGATAAATCTGAAAAATAGGGTTTGATCAAGGCGCGTAAATCCGAAGGCTGCATGTGTCATTGTTTACATCTAAAAATAAAAAAAAGATCTCTAATAGAGACCTTTTTATTCACAAGTATTTTCTTTCAATCAGGGAGTGTACCAAATAGGTGAGGTATACGCTCTTTCTGTGGTTGTCATTGGTGATTCTTTGGGCATTTCCACACCAAATCTCTTGGCATCGTATGCCGTCCATCTGGGGGTAGGAATCTCTAGTACCCTGGCATAATAGAAACTTCTTAATTTTGGGTCAAAGTCAGGATCTTTCCATATTCCAATCAACTCTGCTCTTCCGATTGAATTTGACCATGTGGCGTTTTTGATATCTACAGTATTCCCTACGTCAGGTACTTTCCCGTTTTTAAGCTTACGTTGCTCCATGTCACTCCATACGACGTCATATACTTTTTCATGTGTTTTCCCGGATGAATCAAGCCATCCTTTTACAATCTGTATACGATCTAAATTACCACTGTAGGGGTCTTTAAGAGCTCCAACTAAAAACGAAGGTGATTTTCCCGAAGGGGCCAATCTTAAATCTCCTCCCATAGGTACTCCTTTGGAATAACCAATTTCTGCAGGTAATCTGTTTAAGGCATCTTCTTCTGAAAATTCCCATCCACCAAAAAATCGAACGATAATTCGGGGACCGGTTGTAGCATAAACCTCTTTACGAGCCATGGCATCAAACAGGGCCTCACGTGTGTTTTCTGTTGCCCAAACTCCGGCATAACCAGACGCTACTAATTCCCAATCAAAAATTTTATTTCCTTCAAATTCTCCAACAATTCCTGTGGATCGATGTGCACTAGGTTCGTTTCCTGAGTGTTTGCCAAAAAAGTTTTCTTCCTCTGCTGTGGCTAAACTAGTGTGTGAATCCGTTGATCCTACTACGCCAAACTTATAGGGGTTTGTTCCTAGCTTTTCTTCTAATTTCAAGCCGTTTTTAAGCGCTTCTCTGCCATATTCGTATTGAAGCATATCATCAGTTTTGGCCGCACTCAAATTCAAATTACCCTTTTCCCAATTTTCATAATCAGCAAATTCATCATTTGGTGATAATAAAGGATGGGCTTCTCCATCCCCTTTGATTTGAGTGATCTCATAAAGGGGTTCCCATTTGATTCTGTTTTTGGCATAATTTCCATCTAATGCTTTTCCTGTAGCAGGATTGACTTCAACCGGGAACATAATGCCATTACTCAAATTTCCATTATGGGCCAAGGCCAATACGTTTCCATTCGTCTGGACCTCATAGCGCTCCATCCACTTCCAGAGATCTTCAGGATTGAAACTTTCACTAGTGGTGTAGGGGAGCATTTTTTTTGCTCGTTCACCATTATCACGGTACAAAACATTTCTGTGTAAATTGTTACCATTTTCGGTCGATGTCCATTCATAACCAATGATGGTGGTGAAGGTACCAGGGTCATTATACTTTTCAGCGATATCAATATAACGATCCCATACGGTCTGACTAAAGTCATCATCAAGTAAAATAGGTGGGATTTTACCCAAAGCAAAACTATTGATGACGTCCATTGTGGCCATTAATGCAGTTTTACCCCCTTCATTGATGCGTTTGTGCCAATCTTTTACTGTAGCGTCTGACATCAAATTGGGGTTTCCTTTAATAATTTCGTTCATCGCGCCCATTCCGTCAGAATGATCGGCTACGACCAGCCAATCCAAGGGTCTTGACAATTTTACTTTTTCACCATGAGTTGCTGTGATTTCTTCGCCACGAGCCAATTTATAAGCTTCTTCAGGCCCTAAAACAGTTCCAAATGCTCTGGCATCCAAAGAGTTGCTTGTGTGAAGATGTGTGTCTCCCCAATAGACCTGAGTAGGGAAGTACCTTCCTCCATAAGGTGAATATCCTTTTTTTTGATGGATACTTTCACCTTCTTTCATATCCATGGTCATCTCGCCAACTTGTTGTGCAAATAGGCTTATTGTAATTAAAAATAGTCCGAATGTAGCAAGTAATTTTTTCATATTGGATTTAGTTAGGTGAATACCAGATAGGAGAGGTGTAGGCTCTTTCTTCGCTGAACAATGGTACTTCTTCAGAAAGTTCAGTTCCAAAATTTACTTTATCAAAAAGAGTCCATCTTGGCGTTGGGATCTCTAATACTCTTACATAGTAAAAAGCTTCCAATTTTGGGTCGAAATCAGGATCGATCCATACCGATTTCAATTCGGTGGAACCTATTGAATTGTCCCAGGTCGCATCATTGAGGTTTACTGAGTTACCAACTGAAGGAAGTTTTCCATCTGCGCCAATAGTCCTTTCTCCACTCCAAACCACATCATACACTTTTTCATCCAGACTTCCGTCCTCATTCAACCAACCCTTAATTATTTGTATTCTGTCGAGACTTCCTCCCTCAGGGTCCATCATTGCATATACCAAAAATGTAGGTGCTTTTTCATTCCCTTCTTTGATGTCACCGCCCATGGGAACACCTTTTTCATATCCTGACTGCACAAAATTTTCTCCAAGATCATTATCTGTAAAATTCCAGCCACCAAAAAAACGAACTTTCATTCTGGAGCCGGTGGTAGCGTAAGTCTCTTTTCTTTTCATGGCATCCCAAATCGATGTTCGTGTGTTTTCATGAGCCCATACTGCGGCATATCCAGATGCCAATGTTTCCCAAGTGTAAATGGTTCCTTTGTCAGAGGTTACAAAAGGGTGCTCTGATCTATCTTTAGAAGGTTCGACATTGGATGCCTTTCCAAAGAAATTGTTTTCATCAGCTGTAGCCAGGGAGGTGTGAGAATCTGTACTACCGATCAATCCGAATTTATAAGGATTGGTGCCAAGTTCTTTTTTAAACTTAAGACCCAGTTTTAAACCAGACCTGGTATATTCATACTGCAGCATATCATTGGTCTTTTTGGCGCTTAAATCTAAATTACCCTTATCCCAATTTTCATAATCTGCAAATTCATCGTTGGGCGATAAAAAAGGATGGGTTTCACCATCTCCTTTAATTTGAGTGGCTTCATACAAAGGTTCCCATTGAGCCCGGCGGTCCACATACGCTTTATCATAGGCTTTCCCGGACACAGTAGTTTCAGCAAACATCATTCCGTTGCTCAGGTTTCCGTTATGAGGAATCGCTAACACTTTTCCTCCTGTATTTTTTTCATAAGTTTCGAGATTATCCCATAATCGTTCCGGATCAGAACTGTCTTCGTTGGTGAAGGGTAATTGCTGTATGGCCTTATCGCCATTATCTCTATAAATAACCACCCTGTGCAGATTGTTTCCCTTGATTAAAGAGGTCCATTCATAGCCTATAAAAGCTGTAAAATTTCCTGGATCATTATATTTTTCCGCTGCATCCACTACGTTTTTCCATACAGGTGTCATCATGCTAACATCATTTGTCTTAAAGGGCATTTCACCCTGAGAAAAGGTTTTGATAATGCTGAGTGCCGCTTCTCCACCTTTTCCATCATCAATCATTTTCTTCCATTCTACCGATTCTTCATATTTCATCACATGCTCTTTTTCTGCCATTAAATCAGGAAAGAAACCCATTCCATCAGAGTGGTCTGCAACTACCAAGAAGTCCAAAGGTCTGGAAAGTTTTGTTTTAATACCTGTGGAGGACGTAACTTCGTCCCCTCGTGCAAACTGGTATGCTTCATCCATTCCAATTCTGTTTCCGAAGGCACCGGCATCCATTGAAAGATCGGTATGAAGGTGGGTATCTCCAAAAAACACTTGTTCCGGGAACCCGTTGTTCACAGCCTCCGTTTCTTGTGCAGGATCTGCATCTTTATTATTGATTTCTGATTTTTTTGATTCTTTGTTGCAAGACAGCAACATGAGTACGAAAAGTGTACAGGCGAGGGTAAGAGAACGCATTTTTAGAAGCTTTAGGTTAAGTACTATAAATTTAATTAAAAATAATTAGAAACTCTTGATTATTACTACTTTTGAAATAAATTATGCCAATGAAAATTGTTTTTGCAACCAATAACAAACATAAGGTTCAGGAAATTGTCGATTTACTTCCGGCAACTATAAAAGTGTTCACCTTGATGGATATCGGATGTTTTGATGAAATTGAAGAAACTGAAGATTCACTTGAAGGCAATGCCAAAATAAAATCAGATCATATAAAAATGAATTATGACTATGATTGTTTTGCAGATGATACTGGATTGGAAGTAGATGCTTTGGATGGCAAACCAGGAGTTTATTCGGCACGATATGCTGGTGAAAATGCCAGCTTTGAAGATAATGTGAATAAAATGCTGCATGAGCTGACAGGGGTCGAAAATCGACAAGCAAGATTTAGAACTGTCATATCCTTATTTATTGATGGAAAGCAATACTTTTTTGAAGGTGTCTGTGAAGGAGAAATCCTCACCAAAAGAAAAGGAGAAAAGGGTTTTGGTTACGATCCGATTTTTAAACCAAAAGGCTATGACCAAACATTTGCTGAAATGGACTTACAGACAAAAGGCCGCATATCTCATCGCGGACTGGCTGTTCAGAAGCTGATAAAATTTTTAAAGACCCTTGATTAAAATAAAGTGATCTGAGCCTGGTCATCATCCTCATTTTTTTCATCAGAATTATTGGGTAAATCCTCTTTTTTCGGTTTCTCAGGTACCTCTATTATCTGTTCTTCTACGAGTTCCACTTCTTCTAAAACTGGTTCTTCGTAGGGCAAAGGGTCCATTAGATTTATGTCTTTTATCTTTTCTGTAGTAAGCTGATTACCTAGTGCTTTAATCCCTTTTACTGCAATAAATTCTTCAAAATTTAAGGTTTCGTTTTCGAGACTTCTTTTTGAGTAAACAATCTCAGCCATTGGTCTGAAATCCAAGGCAACAATCATAAGTTTGGAGGAAGGATGTTCAGTGATAAATTTCTCTTCTCTATCCGGATGTTCGATCATAAATCGCTTCACGTAATACCGTTCTCTTTCACCATCAAAATAAACGACAGATATAGGTTTGTTCGGCTTCCATTTTTCCAGCACGATCATATCGTTTTCAAAATGGGTATTAAGATTTGGAATAATGGTTTTTAACTCTCCCTTTTGATTGATGATAAGCAGCCTGTCATCAGCTGTAAACTCTCCAATTAAATCACCTCTGTCATCTACATTAAGTCTTTGAACTGTTTCGTCGAACCATATTTTACGCGGTTTTAAAGTAGAGACACCTTTTTCCTTGAATTCTATTTTTCTAATCGGATATTTGGAAACCATATTGCCCTTACTGCCTCGTCCCTTAATGCTTAAATCAGCCAGATCAATGTCCCATTTTAGTTTTTTAATAAGACCTACCGCTCTCAGGTTAACCGTTACAACTTCTGCTTCACCATTAGGATTCGCGGTAAAATACAACACCTTGGAACCTTTCGCACCTGTAGTGAGATCGTATTCTTTATCTCTGGTAATTGAAGTGACAGAAAAACGTTTCATGTATGAAACACCCGTTTTTCCATCCTTATAGATCATATTATAAATCGTTCTTTTGTCATTCTTTTTAAAGACTGCAGCATGTATGATATTTTTACCCACAAAAGTTTTGCTTTCTACCTTTGTTATAAGCATTTTCCCATCATTCCGAAACACGATTACATTGTCAATATCTGCACAGTCTGCGACAAATTCATCCTTTCTGAGAGTAGTTCCTATGAAACCTTCAGCCCGATTCATGTATAATTTAGAATTTCGCATCACCACCTTAGTTGCTACGATATCTTCAAAAATTCTTATATCTGTTTTGCGCTCCTTTCCTTTGCCGAACTTATCCTTTAAGTCTTTGAAGTAGGCGATGGCATAGTCAACAATGTTTGCAAGATGGTTTTTAACAGCTGCAATTTTCTCTTCCAGCCCTTCGATAAACTGTTTTGCTTTGTCAATATCAAATTTGGATATTTTTTTAATCCGAATTTCCGTTAGTCTGACAATATCCTCTTCGGTAACTGCTCGTTTAAGATGTTTTATATGAGGTTTTAAGCCTTTATCTATCGCCTGTATAACTCCTTCCCAAGTTTCTTCTTCTTCAATATCTCTGTAGATACGATTTTCAATAAATATTCTCTCCAAAGAAGAAAAATGCCATTGTTCTTCTAATTCTGCCAATTGAATTTCCAATTCTTTGGTGAGCAGTTCTACCGTATGATTCGTTGAGTATTTTAGGGCATCTCTGACTCCGATAAAAACCGGTTTATTTTCTTCAATGATGCAGCATAAGGGGGAAATGGAAACTTCACAATTTGTAAAAGCATATAAGGCATCAATTGTTTTATCCGGACTAACACCCGCTGGCAAGTGAATTAAGATCTCTACTTCTCGGGCCGTATTATCTTCAATTCTTTTGATTTTGATCTTACCCTTGTCATTGGCTTTTAAAATGGACTCGATTAAAGATGACGTGGTGGTTGAATAAGGTATTTCAGTAATAACGAGTGACGATTTGTCTTTCTGTGAAATTTTAGCACGCACCCGCACTTTGCCACCTCTTTTTCCATCATTATAATTACTTACATCTGCAATTCCTCCAGTAAGAAAATCAGGAAATATGGAAAAACTCTGCCCTTTTAAAATTTTAATAGAGGCCTGTATCAGTTCGTTACAATTATGAGGTAATATTTTAGTAGATAAACCAACTGCAATACCTTCAGCGCCTTGAGCCAGTAGCATTGGAAATTTAACAGGTAAATCAATAGGTTCCTTGCGTCGTCCATCATAAGATGCCTGCCATTTGGTTGTTTTGGGATTAAAAACAACGGCTAAGGCAAATTTTGAGAGTCTTGCTTCAATGTACCTCGATGCCGCAGCACGATCACCGGTGAAAATATTTCCCCAGTTCCCCTGCATATCAATCAACAGTTCTTTTTGACCCAATTGCACCAAAGCATCTGCAATACTTGCATCTCCATGAGGGTGGTATTGCATGGTATGTCCAACAAGATTCGCCACTTTGTTATAACGACCATCATCCAGATCTTTCATCGATTGCATGATCCTTCTCTGAACGGGTTTAAACCCGTCATTGATACCAGGTACAGCCCTTTCCAAAATCACATAGGAAGCATAATCCAGAAACCATTCTTCATACATCCCACCAATTTTGGTGATGGTTTCTTCATTTTGATTGTTATTCTCTTCTATTTCTTCGTATTCAGACATAGATAATTAAGTTGCTTTAAATCTTTAGGACTCTTCTATAAGGTCCAACTCAACTTTGAGGTTGTTAATGATGAATTTCTGTCTTTCAGGAGTGTTTTTACCCATATAAAATTGCAGTAGCTGCTCAATGGAAGTGTCTTTATTGAGCATTACCGGGTCCAGGCGAATATCCTTTCCAATAAAATGGACGAATTCATTTGGTGAAATTTCTCCAAGACCTTTAAACCTGGTTACTTCCGGTTTTCCTCTTAACTTTTTGATCGCTTCCTTTTTCTCATTTTCAGAATAACAATAGTGAGTATCTTTCTTATCTCTTACTCGGAATAAGGGCGTCTCCAAAATATATAAATGACCTTCTTTGATTACTTCCGGAAAGAACTGTAGAAAAAAGGTGATTAAAAGGAGGCGAATATGCATCCCGTCTACGTCAGCATCTGTAGCGATCACAATATTATTATACCTGAGATTTTCGATGCCATCTTCTATATTGAGTGCCGCTTGTAATAAATTAAACTCTTCGTTTTCATACACAATTTTCTTACTGAGCCCGAAGGAGTTCAGCGGTTTTCCTTTTAAGCTAAAAACAGCCTGAGTATTTACATCTCTGGATTTGGTGATTGAACCACTCGCAGAATCTCCCTCCGTAATAAATAAACTGCTTTCTAAACGATCATTCTTTTTCATGTCGTTTAAATGAATTCTGCAATCACGTAATTTTTTATTGTGAAGACTGGCTTTTTTGGCTCTTTCCCGGGCAATTTTTCTTATTCCTGATAATTCTTTTCGTTCCTTTTCAGCCTGAATAATTTTCTTTTGAATATTCTCAGCTGTTTCAGGATTTCTGTGTAAGTAATTATCGAGCCTTCTTTTTACAAAATCATGGATAAAAGTTCTCACAGTCGGCAAGCCTCCTCCCATTTCTGTCGATCCGAGTTTGGTTTTGGTCTGACTCTCAAAGACGGGTTCCATCACTTTTATGCTTATAGCACAAACAACAGATTTTCGAATATCAGACGCGTCAAAATTCTTTCCAAAAAAATCTCGTATTGTTTTAACGATCGATTCTCTAAAAGCGTTCTGATGTGTTCCTCCCTGGGTTGTATGCTGACCATTTACAAATGAGTGGTATTCTTCACTATATTGAGATTTGCTATAGGTTAAGGCTATTTCAATATCATCTTCCATCAAATGGATAATGGGAAATAATTTAGAATCTTCAGCTATATTTTCGTTTAACAGATCTTTTAACCCGTGTTCTGATCTGTATTTTTCTCCATTAAAAACAATTGTTAACCCTGTATTGAGATATACATAGTTTTTAATCATTTTTATGATGTATTCATTTCTGAACTTATAGTGAGGAAAAATGTCGAGATCTGGAACAAAGGATACTTTGGTTCCTTTTCGCAATGTTGAAGCTTCCTGAGGTAAGTCATTGAGGAGATTCCCTTTTTCGAATTCTGCTACCTTACTTAAGTTATCTCTTACTGAAAGTACTTTAAAGTAAGAGGAAAGTGCATTTACCGCTTTGGTACCTACACCATTCAGACCTACGGATTTCTTAAAAGCCTTGGAATCGTACTTTCCACCGGTATTCATTTTGGAAACAACATCCACCACTTTTCCCAGGGGTATTCCACGTCCGTAATCTCTCACAGATACCTGGTTGTTTTTCACAGAAATCTCAATAGTTTTACCCGAGCCCATGACGTATTCATCAATTGAATTATCAAGTACTTCTTTAATAAGGATATAGATCCCGTCATCAGGAGCGGATCCGTCTCCTAATTTTCCAATATACATTCCGGGACGCATACGAATATGCTCCTTCCAATCTAGTGAACGAATATTATCTTCTGTATATGAAGTTTGGCCTGACATTAAGATTCTTTGGATTAACTAGCATCGCTAATGTAGTAATTAAGGCCTAAAAATAAAATACTAGGCGAAATTTTTATTAACACAGTAATTAAAAGTTTCTTTGACATTTTATTTGCTATTTTTACTGAGATTAATCCATACTTACTGATGAAAAAGCACATCCCTAATTTATTTACTTTATTAAACCTGTTTTCGGGTATGATTGCAGTGATCATGGCGGCAACGGATGAGCTTTTATTGGCGGCATTCTTTGTTTTTCTTGGCATATTTTTTGATTTTTTTGATGGTTTTTTTGCCAGGAAGTTAAAAGTAGAAGGGGAGCTGGGTAAACAATTGGATTCTCTGGCAGATATGGTAACATCAGGTGTGGTACCTGGGATCATCATGTTTCAATTGATGCTTTATGCCAGTAAAGGCATGTGGTTTATGGAATTAAGCTGTGAGACCGGAAACTGGCAGGAATATCAGGATACGTATTTTTATTTTATTCCTTTTTCAGCCTTTATAATCACATTAGCTGCTGCCTACAGATTGGCTAATTTTAATATTGACACCAGACAGTCTACATCTTTTATCGGACTGCCGACACCTGCATTTTCTATTTTTATCATGTCACTTCCATTGATCTTGTTTTATGCGGACAATATGTTGGTCATTGAACTACTTCAAAACATCTATGTACTTCTTGCAATTACCTTATTGGGTAGTTATTTGATGAATGCTGAAATTCCACTTTTTTCGCTAAAATTCAAAAACTATAAATGGGAAGGCAATCAAATAAAATATATATTTTTAATACTCACCTTATTTTTGTTAATAGGGTTAAGAACAGTGGCAATTCCTTTGGTCATCATCTTATATGTATTGCTTTCCATTGTTGATAATAGCATGCATAAAAAAAGAGATTAACTAATTGTTAACCTCTTTGTATAAAATAGTTTATAACTATTTACTTATTCTTTTGGTTTAAATGAAAAATGCTGCCCTCCGATGGAAGCTTCATACATTAAACCACCTCGAGTCTGTGTGAAAATAGCCATGCCATCTTTCCATGCCACGTCCACAGATGCACCCGCTGTAATAGCAACTGCTGATGCCTGACCATCAAATTTCACTTTTTTATTGGTAAACCTGTCATAGGCCTCTTTATTTTCAAAAAAGATAACCTCCTTATACTGTTGTCCACCTAATTGAAATCCAATTGTTGCCTGACTCAAAGAAGATTGACCTGTTGGAACATGCCCTTTATATACGATTCCTTTTCCTCCAGCCCCGCCGATTCCTATCGCTCCTTTGGTAACTCTGGGAAACACTGCATAACCATAAGACTTGTCTTTAAAAGATTGAAGCTTTGGTTGTTTTTCGATCATTTCTACCAATGCAGTATCTGCATCTTTTATTAGATCAGCCTTCCAGCCACCAACCTGAGCCTGAACTCCTAGGGCAGCTGTAATTAAAAAAGTAAGCAATAATGCCTGAATTTTTTTCATAAAATATTGTTATTGATTAATGTAACAAATTTAAGATTTTAAGCGTAAGGTTATGGTGTATTTAAGGTATTTTTTTCTAGCACTATACTTTCCTGATAATTTAAACAATTTCATCTGAGATTTTTAGGTGAATACTAATTCATAGAGAATGAAAATTCCAATCTGTGTCTAAAGAATATGTTAAAAAATCTACAGTCGTATACAATTCATTGGACTTTTATCCGTTATTCTGTTTGTTATAATGATATAAATCTTCTCCCTGTTTAGTCATTTTATTTGCAACGTTATCGTTTAATTAAATAAATGCTATGAAAACAGAATATCAAACCAAAACGCTTAGGCTTTTATTTTTTGTTCTCTTCCTGACGTCCTTTATAGGGCAATCACAAACTACAGTTCCATTTGCCAAAAGGTATGAAACCCAAGGTATCAATGGAGATCTAACCATTATTGGTAATTCAATATTAGGAGAAACTTCAGATACGCCATACAACGGAGATACACAGAACAATTATATAGACATGGTGTTTATAGATATTGACAATGATGCATCCACCTTCAATTCGAGCAGTGCTACGTTTACTACCAATAGATGTAATCGAGTAGTTTATGCGGGTTTGTATTGGGGAGCCATTGCTTCACCTGCAACTCCTTTACCTGAAGAAGTTAAATTTAAGATTCCTGGAGGATCATACCAGGATCTTACTGCAGATGTCAACATTGACAGAATCTATTACAAAGATGTAACTTCTTTGCTTAGTGGTATGAACAATCCATCAGGAGAGTATTTTGTAGCTAATGTTAGTACAACAGAAGGTGCTAACTCCTCTGCAGGTTGGTCTTTGGTAATTGTATATGAAGATCCCACTGAATCCAGAAAATATATTTCAACGTTTGATGGCTTCTCAGCCGTAAGAAATGATCCTAATAATCAAGTAGATTTTGCATATTCAGGCTTTACGACACCACCTTCTGGTGCTGTTGAAGGTCGTGTTGGAGTTGCCGCCTTGGAAGGAGATCTGGGTTGGTTTGGAGATCAAATGTTATTTAAGGCAGACGGAAATGCGAATTTTACAGCCTTGTATGATGCCGAAAACAATGTAGATAATTTCTTTAATAGTAAAATTACCAGAGACGGGGCTCAGGTTACAGATAGAAATCTGAACAGTACCAACACCTTAGGATGGGATCAAAAATTATTGAATTTAACAGATTTAAATCCAGGCAATACACTTATTGGGAATGGTGAAACAGGAGCGACTGTTAGAGTCACGAATAACGTTGGAGGAGACCATATATATACCTTCCTGAATACCTTTGCTATCAACATTATAGAACCAAATTTACAGGTAATTACGAGTGTTGAAGATACATCAAATAACCTTATTACGCATCAATCTCCAGTTCCACTGGGATCAACGGTTTGGTATAACATTGCATTTCAAAACATCGGTACTGATAATGCACAGAATACGTATATTCTGAATAGTTTACCAATCAATGTAACTCTGGATGAAGATTCTATGGTCTTGCCGGCAGGTGTGAGTTATACCTTTAATCAAGCTTCAAGAGAACTACGATTTGATATAGACGATTCATTGGTGGAGAGAGAATCTCTTTCAGCTTCACATAGTATTCGTTATCAGGTGACGGCTTCAAATGAATGTTTTGACTATTCTGATGCCTGTACAAATTTGTTAGAAAACAATATTAGTTCATTTTACGATGGAGAAACATCCGGACAGAATGTGTCAGATCAGCCAGGGTTGAACGGCATCAACGGATGTGGCCTCGGAAGTGTCGGATCGATGGATCTGTTTGTAGATACAAGTTCTTGTTCCTTCGATAGTGAATTATTCTTTTGTAATAATACATTGACATTTTCTGGAGATGATGGCTATGATACCTATATCTGGACTGATGAAGATGGAAATGTTATTGGAAATGCTAAAGAGGTGACTGTAACCGGAGCAGGTGTTTATACGGCCACTCAGAGAAGAACAGGTTGTACTGAAACGATTAGAATTGTAAATGTACTGGGCTTGGATGTAACAGTAACACCGGCGGATGCGCTTTGTAAAGACAGCAATGGTAGTGTAGATATTAAGATCAATGAGGCATCTACTTCATACACTTTTGAATTATTGAGAAATGGCAGTGTTATTAACTCCATTGTAAAAACAAACGACAATCATGTGTTTAGCAATCTCGATATCGGGAACTACGAAGTGAGATCAACGAATGCTGATGGTTGTTTTGATGTTTCTTCTTTTTCTATCAGTGAACCAACATTACTTACTTCAAGTTCAAATAAACTCTATAACATTACGGTTTGTAATGGTGAGGTCATGAATGGTAGTCTTGAGACCAATGCAGCAGGTGGAACACCTCCTTATGAGTATAGCATTGATAATGGAACTACGTATCAGGTCGAAAATTTCTTTTCTGTAGCTACAGAAAGAAATTACGATGTCACTGTCAGAGATGCGAACGGATGTACTTCAGTATCAACTGTAGCCGTAGGTTTTGATGCTGAAATTGAATACAGTGTCAACAAGGAAGATGTCATTTGTGTAGGAGAAAAGGACGGAAGAGTAAATATAGATTTGACGAATGATCAAGGATATGATGTGAGCTATAGTATGGACGGAACTAACTTCAAGGCTGCGCCTAATTTCAGTGGTCTGGCCAAAGGAACGTATGACATATATATTAAAAAAGAAAATGCCTTCCACAGCTGTGTATCGCAAAAATCCGTAGAGGTAGAACAATTAGTTTATTTAGAGCTTACAGCTGATACTGATTTTTCTTGTCAGGGAGCCAGCAACATGATAATTGCTTCTGTTGATCCAATTTATCAGGATGATGTTACCTATACATTGGATGGAAGTTTAACGCAAGAGTCAGGAATATTTGAAAACGTTTCGAAAGGAAAACATACTGTATCAGTTTCTCATAAAGAGTTTGGATGTACGGATGCTCCAATTGAAGTAACCATTGAAGAATATGTTCCAATCACTTTTAATGTGGTGATGACAAACTTAAATGAATACACGGTAGTTGCCAGTGGCGGAAGACCTGCGTATGAATTCAGTTTGGATAGCGATAATGATTTTGGAACTAATAATATATTGGATCTCAACAGCACCCGTGAGACAAGAGATTACACCTTTTATGTAAGAGATGAAAGAGGTTGTGTGCTTGAAAAGACAGTCTTTTTAGAATTCCTGGATATTGAAATTCCTGATTTTTTCACACCTCAAGGTGATGGTATCAATGATACCTGGTATCCGATCAATATTGAGATATATCCACAGATAACTGTAAAGATATTTGACAGGTACCAAAGATTGATTGCGAGTTATGAAGGCAATAAAAGAAGTTGGGATGGAAGTTATAAGAGCAAGCCGCTTCCAAGTGGTGACTACTGGTATATCGTTCGTTTAAACGAAGCATCAGACAACAGAGAATTTAAAGGGAATTTCAGTTTAGTTAGATAGTAGTTATGAAAAAAGCAATCATTATAATCATATTGTTCGTTTCGGGTTGGTCATATGCTCAGGAATTTAAACTGACACCTTACACCCAATATTTGGTAGAAAATCCATTTTTGATTTCACCGGCGTATGCAGGTGATAGTGAAATGAATCGTTTAAGGCTTACCAGTGCTTTTCAATGGGTTGGATTAAGTAATGCACCCAGCACCCAGACATTGTCTTATGACGCACATATCTTAGAGAAATCAGGAATTGGTGGTGTTTTATTTTTAGATAAAAATGGTAATACATCACAAATCGGTGGGCAACTATCGTTTGCACATCACCTAACAATCAATTCGGCGAATTTGCAATATATTTCGTTTGGGCTTTCCTATAAGTTTACACAGTTTAAAATTGATGTGTCTGATTTTGATAATCCAAATGATGATCCCAATATTGGCGCAGATATTTCATCGCATAATTCAAATTTTGATGCAGCTGTTTTGTATAAAATCGAAGGTTTTTATTTTAGTTTTAATGCAGCCAATATTCTCAACAAAAGTGTCAAGGCATTTGATGAATCTGAACCTCAAAAAATTCGTAACTATTATATTTATACCGGATACGTTTTTGAGTTGAATCAGAGCGATTGGGAGATAGAACCATCCTTGTTTTTCAAATATTTTGAAAGTGATGCCAGATCCATCTCTGATGTGAATGTAAAAGCCAAGAAAAACACTGATGATGGCTATTATTGGGCAGGATTGAGTACACGATTTTTAAACGACCAAAGCTTTGAACCTCTGGCAGTTGTGCCTCTTTTGGGCTTGAAAAAGAAAGATTTTTACGTTGGATATGCATTTCAATACAATATTAATGAAGCAAATGAGTTAAATCATGGAGGGACGCACATGTTGACACTTGGATATGATTTTGAATCTCGAAGAGGAAGTCCCAGATGGTAATGCTAGAAAAAGAAAATTGTTTAAGAGAATATAAATTTAGGAGCTATGAAAAAGATCAAAATAGTCTTGTTTTTAATGTTGTTTGTTATTTTAAGTTTTTCGACGTTTGGATAATTTCCAATTAGAAGGTAAAAGATCAACTCCCCAGTAAAATATTTGTATAACATTTAAAGAAACCACGAACCATGAAAGCCATTAGAATTATTATGATGTTTTTTGTCTTCACGCTGATTAGTGTGCAGGGTAGTTTCGCTCAGGAGGGTAAAACAGCAGCAAAAGAAGTTCACAAGACAACAAAAGAAAAGACACCTTTAAAGGTAAAAGAATCATTAAAAGATTATTCAAATTATAAGATATCCAATGAAGTGACTTATGTGAGAAAAAAGGATATCAATGTCTATAAATTCAAAGTAGAAAAAGGAACATGGTCTCATTATCTATTGATCAATGAGAGCGGTAAAATCATAGGAATAGAAACAGGTGAACATTAAAGCTTAAAGTCATCTGGAAAAATTTTTAATAAATTTTTCAGATTTGTTTGTATGTATGCCCTATCACCAGCAGGTGGTAGGGTTTTTTTTACAAATTAAGTTTCTTCTTATGTTCTTTTAATTCAAAGCTTTCGCCCAAATATACCTTTCTAACCAATTCATCATCTGCCAGTTCTTTAGGCGTACCTTCTCTTAAAATCCCTCCTTCAAACATTAAATAGGTTTTGTCTGTAATGGCCAAGGTGGCATGTACATCGTGATCCGTAATGAGAATACCGATATTTCTATCTTTTAAATGCGCTACAATACTTTGAATATCTTCCACAGCAATTGGGTCAACCCCGGCAAAAGGTTCATCCAATAGTATAAAATTAGGGTCTGAGGCAAGGGCCCTGGCAATTTCAGTTCTTCTTCTTTCCCCACCAGACAATAGATCTCCCCTGTTTTTTCGTACATGGCCCAAACTAAACTCTTCGATGAGTAATTCTAACTTCTTTTTCTGTTCTGACTTACTGAGTTTTGTGAACTGCAACACCGACATGATATTATCTTCAACAGATAATTTTCTAAAAACAGAAGCTTCCTGAGCCAGGTATCCGATTCCTTTTTGAGCACGTTTATACATAGAATCATTCGTGATTTCTTCATCATCCAGGTAAATTTTACCTTCATTGGGTTTGATCATTCCTACAATCATGTAAAAAGAAGTGGTCTTTCCTGCTCCGTTAGGCCCCAAAAGTCCAATTATTTCACCCTGTTTTACTTGAAGAGAAATGCTTTTAACAACTTTTCTATTCCCGTACATTTTCATGATATTGTCGGCTCTTAAAATCATAATCAACTATTGGATTTATATTTGTCATTTAACCCATGACCAGCTATGATCATCGGTCTTATTTTTTCTAAGCGCACTTTCTTCGTCTGATCTCTTTTGGCACTTGAAATATATTCTGCGTATTCCCGTTGTTTTCCGGGTGTCAATTTTTTAAAACATTCTTTTAATGTATCATCAGCGCTAAATTCGACTTCCAATTCATCAGGGATAGATACTTTTTTTGAAGGCTTACTGATGGCTATCTCTAACCCTTTTTTTTGATTCGCTATGGTTTCTTCAAGATAGGCATCCAGGACGGACTCATTTATTTCATGTAATTCTTTAAAATGGATCTGTCTCATTCCCTTGGTTTTCCCTTCCTGGGCATTGTGCAAAATAGTTGCCGAATCTTTTAGGAAAGCACCCTGAAAAAACCATAAACCAACATGGTTTTTAAAAGCTCCAATTCCAACCAGATTTTTATGTTGAAAGACATACGTAGGAATTCCCCATTTAACCGTTTCTTCGAAATTATGTTTCGTGACAATTCTTCTCAATTCCAAAAGAATGTCTTTGAACTTGTCGTGTTGCTCAATATATGAAAGTATTTGATTATCGACGCTCATTCATTATTTCTTTGCTAAGGCTTTTTCGGCTTCCTTTTCCTGTTTCTTGACTATAAATTTAGATATTTTAATACTTACCTCATATAAAATAATCATCGGGATAGCAACAATTACCTGACTGATAATGTCTGGAGGCGTTATAACAGCGGCCAGAACGAGCACCAGTACCAGAGCATACTTTCTATAAGTTTTTAAAAATTCAGGTGTGACAAGTCCCATTTTGGTGAGGAAATAAATAATAATCGGAAGTTCGAAAATAAACCCTGCAGAAAGGCATGAGGCCTTTAAAAGACCCGTATATGAACTTAAATCAAAATTGTTTCTGACTTCATCGGCTACACGGTAGCTACCCAAAAAATTGATGGATAAGGGTGTTATCACATAATACCCAAACAGGATACCAAGGAAGAACAAAAATGAGGTGATGATAATAAAACTACGGGCATTTTTTTTCTCATTCTCGTATAAAGCAGGTTTTATAAATTTCCATACTTCCCATATGATGTATGGAAAGGCCATCACAAATCCAAAAGCAATTGAAGTCCAGATGTGAGCAGAAAACTGACCGGCCATTGTTCTACTTTGAACAATAAAAGGAATTTCATCTATGCACAGTCCGTCCGTTCCAAAGATTTTTGAAACTGAACATAAAAATCTATAGGTAAAAAAAGACGGATCTTTGGGAGCTAAAAGTATCGAGTTAAAGATGAAGTCTTTCATCACAAAGGCAATCATACCAAACGCCAAAATAGATAAAGAAGATCTCACAAGGGTCCATCTCAATACTTCAAGATGGCCTAAAAAAGACATTTCTTCTGTTTGTTCACTCATAATTTATTTTTTTGAATAGCAATCGAGGTTTCTAAAATAGTACATTTCGCAATCTTCATTAGATGATTCCTTCTTTTAATAAATCATGAAAGTGAACAACACCCGTATATTTCTTGTCTTTTGTAACCAAAATCTGGGTTATGTTGTTTTTCTGCATGATATCCAATGCGTTTACAGCCATCGTATCCGAACTAACTGTAACCGGATTGCTACTCATAATATCTTTCGCTTTTAACTCTTTCAAGTCTACGGAATTCTCTAGCATTCTTCGTATGTCTCCATCGGTGATGATCCCTACAATGTAGCCATCGCTTACCACGGCTGTACTTCCTAATCTTTTCTTGGATATTTCATTGATGACATCTTTGATCGGGGTGTGCTCTTCAACTTGAGGAACTTCATTTTTTTCCGCCAGTTCATTGACTCTTAAATACAATTTTCTTCCAAGCGTTCCTCCTGGGTGGTATTTTGCAAAATCACTGCTTGAAAAATCTTTTAGATTTAAAAGACAAATAGCCAGTGCATCGCCAATCACTAATTGAGCTGTGGTGCTTGTGGTCGGTGCCAGATTATTCGGACAGGCTTCTTTTTCAACAAAAGAACTCAAGGTGTGATCTGCATGCTCTCCTAAAAATGAAGATTCATTTCCCGTAATGGCGATGATTTTATTGCCATAGTTTTTGATCAAAGGAAGCAAAACTTTAATTTCAGGTGTGTTGCCACTTTTAGAAATACAAATGACAACATCATCTTTCTGAATGTTTCCTAAATCTCCATGAATGGCATCTGCCGCATGCATAAAAACAGCTGGAGTTCCCGTAGAATTCATGGTGGCAACAATTTTTGAGGCGATATTAGCACTTTTGCCAATTCCGGTAACTATCACCCGTCCTTCGGAATTGAGAATGGTCATAACAGCCTTTTCAAAGTCTTCATTTACCAGCTCGGCGAGTTGTTTTATGGCATCAGCTTCAATGAGAATTGTCTCCTTTGCTGTTTCAATTATGTTTTTATTCTTATTCAATACTTTGTATTTATTTTATCAAAATAATATGTTATATTTATACTATGGTTGATTTTAATTAAACAATTGTTAAATTCAATTGACCATATCCCCCTCATTAATTTTGGCACTAAAGTTGCAAAAATATTCAAAAATAGATTAACACGAGGATGAAAGTAACAAAAATTAACTTACACGAATATTTGAAGAAATATTTTGGTTTCAGTAAGTTTAAAGGTTTACAGGAGGATGCGATTGAAAGTTTAATAGAAGGAAACAACACCTTTGTTGTGATGCCTACAGGTGGAGGGAAATCCTTAATTTATCAATTACCTGCGCTGATTCTTGATGGTACGGCCATTGTAGTATCTCCCTTAATAGCTTTAATGAAAAATCAGGTGGATGCCATACGAGGCATTTCGTCCCAACATGGAATAGCCCATGTGTTGAATTCATCCTTGAACAAGGGTGAGGTAGCCAGGGTGAAAAGTGATATTGAGAGTGGTATTACGAAATTATTATATGTTGCCCCGGAATCATTGACAAAGGAAGAAAATATTGAATTTTTAAAAAAACAAAAAATTACTTTTTTTGCCATTGATGAGGCACATTGTATTTCGGAATGGGGTCATGATTTCAGACCTGAATATCGCAATCTGAAGAATATTATTTATAAAATTGGAAGGTTTCCGATCATAGGTTTAACGGCCACTGCCACGCAGAAAGTACAGGATGATATTTTAAAGAATTTAGGGATCAGTGATGCCAGGACTTTTAAGGCCTCATTTAATCGGGCTAATTTATTTTATGAGATCAAGGCAAAAACCCAGGAAGTTGAAAAAGATATTATTCGTTTCATACGAAATTATAAAGGGAAATCAGGTATTATATATTGTCTGAGCCGAAAAAAGGTAGAAGAAATTGCTCAGGTCCTGCAAGTAAATGGTATTAAAGCAGTGCCATATCATGCAGGTCTTGATGCCAAGACACGAGCCAAACATCAGGACATGTTTTTAATGGAAGACATTGACGTGGTTGTGGCGACCATTGCCTTTGGAATGGGAATTGACAAACCAGATGTCAGATTTGTAATTCATCACGATATACCGAAGAGTTTGGAGAGTTATTACCAGGAAACAGGACGTGCCGGAAGAGATGGAGGTGAAGGATACTGCCTGGCCTATTATTCATACAAGGATATTGAAAAGCTGGAAAAGTTTTTATCTGGCAAACCAGTGGCTGAACAGGAAATTGGAAATGCACTACTTCAAGAGGTTGTTGCATATGCAGAAACATCCATGTCACGAAGAAAATTTTTACTTCATTATTTTGGTGAAGAATTTGATGAAGTGAATGGGGAAGGTGCGGATATGGATGATAATGTTAGAAATCCTAAGAAAACTTCTGAAGCCATGAGTGAAGTGGTTACTTTATTAGAGGTGGTGAAGAAAACCAAAGAAGAATACAGATCTAAGGAAATAATAAATACGCTGATAGGTAAAGAGAATGCTTTGCTTATTTCTCACAAAACACATTTACAGGCTATTTTTGGTGTCGGAAAGGCAAAAGAAGATAAGCATTGGATGGCCTTGATCAGACAGGTGTTAGTAGCTGGGTTCCTAAAAAAAGAGATCGAGCAGTACGGTGTGTTGAAATTAACTAAGAAAGGCGAAGATTTTATTGGAGCACCGCACTCTTTTATGATGACAGAGGATCATGTTTACAGTGCTGAGAACGATGCAAGTATTATCACGAATGCAAAAAGCTCAGGAGGCAGTGTTGATGAACAGTTAATGGGCTTGTTAAAAGATTTGAGGAAAAAAGTGGCGAAAAAACAAGGAGTACCTCCTTTTGTGGTTTTTCAGGACCCTTCCCTGGAAGATATGACCTTAAAATATCCCACAGATATCAAAGAACTTGGGAATGTGCATGGCGTTGGAGATGGAAAGGCTAAAAAATTTGGTAAGGACTTTGTGGATTTAATTGCCAATTATGTCAAGGAAAATGATATTGTAAGACCGGATGACCTGATAGTAAAAAGTACCGGTGTTAATTCTGGTTTGAAACTATACATTATTCAGAATACTGATAAAAAAATTCCTTTGTCTGATATTGCTCATTCAAAAGGTCTTGATATGGCAGAATTGGTAAAAGTTATGGAACAAATAGTGTATTCAGGCACAAAAATTAATATTGATTATTGCATTAATGACTTGGTGGATGAGGATCAGCAGGAAGAAATACTAGAGTACTTTATGGAAGCAGAAAGTGACAGAATTCAGCTTGCTCTTGATGAATTTGATGGTGATTATGACGATGAGGAACTGAGATTGATGCGGATTAAATTTATAAGTGAAGTTGCTAATTAAGTAAAAAAATAAATAATAAGCTATGGAAGATGGCGCATCAAACAAGGATTCTTTAAAAGCTAAAAAAAAGAATCTCAGTACAAAGGTGTATGAAAAAGAACTGGAAAAACTGCAAATAGAACTTGTTAAACTTCAGAATTGGATCCAGAAGAAAGAATTAAAGGTAGTTGTGATTTTTGAAGGTAGGGATGCGGCCGGAAAAGGAGGCGTCATCAAAAGGATTTCTCAAAGTTTAAATCCACGGGTCTGTAAAATTGTAGCTTTAGGTACCCCATCCAGCCGAGAAAAAAGTCAATGGTATTTTCAACGATATGTACCTCATTTACCTAGTGCAGGAGAGATGATTCTATTTGATAGAAGCTGGTATAACAGGGCAGGCGTGGAACATGTCATGGATTTTTGTACGCAGGATGAATACAACGAATTTATGCGCTCTTGTCCGGAATTTGAAAGAATGCTCATTCGTTCAGGAATTATATTGCTAAAATACTGGTTCTCTGTTTCAGATTTGGAACAGGAGCGAAGGTTTAAATCGAGAATTAATGACCCTATGAAGGGATGGAAGTTGAGTCCTATGGACCTGAAGTCCCGAGAGCACTGGGTTGAATATAGCATGGCGAAAGACGAAATGTTCAAATATACAGACACGAAACAATCACCCTGGTATGTAGTGCCTGCGGATAACAAGAAAAAAGCACGATTAAATTGCATCAGTCATTTATTGGGGAGCATAAACTATGAAGAAATCGAAAGAGAAAAGATTGTTTTACCTCCAAGAAAAGATGATAAGGGCTATGTTCGAACTCCTTTTTCTAACCAGTCTATTGTGCCGCAAAAATACTAGAACGCTACAGGCTAAGAAAAGCCACGGCAAAACCGATTAATATCGCTGCGAACTTCTGAAGATTGAATTTATGATTTTCTGAGCTTTCAAACAATATCGCTGTAGAAATATGTAGGAAAACACCGATAATGAGGGCATTTATCTGATCTTCATAGGCATGGATCATTGAGAAATTTCCTGAAACCCAACTACCCAGGGGGCTCATAATTGCAAATAGAAATAAAAATAAAAAAACCAACCCTTTTGACAGGGAAGAATTCTTCAGGAATACAGCCAGTATGATGGTGATGGGTAGTTTGTGAATTACAATAGCAAATAATAAGTTGTTATTTTCTTCAATTCCGAGAGGCATTCCTTCAAGAAAAGCATGAAGGCATAAACTCCCTAATAACAGCCAGGGGATATTCTGCTCAAAATCATGAGAATGAATATGTCCGTGTTCCGCCCCTTTGGATAAATACTCCAAGCCGGTTTGAAGTACTATCCCAATTAAAATAAAGGCACCTATATGTTCCTTTTGTCCGCTAAAAACCTCAGGAATTAAATGTAAAACAGTTACGGATAATAAGTAAGCTCCACTAAAGGACAAGAATAATTGAAGTTGTTTTTTATTAGGTTTGGTCAACTGAACCAATAAAAAACCGGCAATTACGGGAATAACAAGGGCAAGATATATCATTGCATTATAAGGATTAACCTATCTGAATTCTCAGCATTGAATGGATTTAATTCATAATCACCAAATACATGCTGAATCGTAAGACCTGCACTTTTAGCAAAATTCTGCATTTTATCCAGATCCAGCGCTTGTACTTTTTCTTGAAAATGATGCACTTCGTTTTGATCGGTAAGCTCGATTTCTTTGATGATAAAATTTTCAGTTACTCTTTTTCTAATTAGAAAATCAATACCTTTTTTACTGATTTCCTGTTCAGGGATCAGGCTTGATTTCACCTTGTTTAAATTTAAAAAATCAATAACGATGTGGCCATCAGTGCGCAGGGCCGCTTTAAAGTTTTTAAGTACTTGAATATTGGTTGTTTCCTGATTAAAATAACCAAAACTGGTAAAAAGGTTAAAGATGGAATCATAGATCCCTTGCAAAGGGTCCCGCATATCATGAATTTCGAATGACAATCCTTCCTTTTGAAATTGCTTGGCATGCTCGATACTATTGGCCGATAAATCCGCTCCGGTAGTAGTAAAGCCCTGTGAATGTAAAAAACGAGCGTGCCTCCCTTTACCACAGGGTAGGTCCAGAATACTATCTCCTTTGGAGAGATGTAGAAAATCAATTAAATTGGACATAAACAACTTTGCCTCATCATCATTTCTGTAATCGTACAGAATATGATAGAAGCTTGTATCAAACCAATTCTCGAACCATTCTTTTTCTTTTTGCATAATTTTAAAAATCAAACAAAAATAGAAAATATTACTAAGAGAGAAGTAAAGTTTTAGTTTTTGTAAGAATTGTTTACTGACTGATATCTTTGCTGTATTTTTGTGGCATGAATGAAAATTACGATATGCTGGCCAAATGCTTGTTTGGCTTTGAAGATGTTCTCGCCAGAGAACTAAGAAATTTAGGGGCTCAAAATGTGAAAGAAGGGGTTCGAAATGTCCGTTTTAAAGGAGATAAGGGCTTTATGTATAAGGCAAACCTGGCCCTGCGTACGGCCATTAGAATACTGGTGCCCATAGAAACCTTTATGATTAGTAATGAAGATGATTTATATAAAAATCTGTCTAGAATTTCTTGGGAGAAATATTTGGACGCCAGTGACACTTTAGCGATTCATTCTTCAGTTCATTCTGAAATATTCTCCAATTCGCATTATGTTTCGCTGAGAAGCAAGGATGCCATTGTGGATTATTTCCGTAAAAAATTTCAGAAAAGACCTAGTATTGATACCAAACATCCTGATGTGCAATTTGACGTGCATCTTCAAAACAATACTTGCACTGTTTCTTTAGATAGTTCCGGAGATTCACTGCATAAAAGAGGGTATCGAAGTGATACCAATATCGCTCCGATTAATGAAGTCCTGGCAGCAGGCCTGGTTCTTATGACAGGGTATGACGGGACTCAAAATTTTGTCGACCCCATGTGCGGAAGTGGTACGATTCTGATCGAGGCAGCAATGATAGCAAATAACATTCCTGCCAATATAAATCGTCCTGAGTTTTCTTTTGAAAAATGGAAGGATTTTGATCAGGAATTGTTTGATGTCATTCATGATTCTCTTTTAAAGAAAATAAGAAGTTCAGATAAAAAAATAGTAGGTTTTGACAAGGCTCCATCGGCAGTTAGAAAGGCACAGAACAATATTGAAAATGCTTCACTAGAAGAGTTTGTTAAGATTGAACGAAAGAACTTCTTTGAAGAGTTTAGTCCCGTTCAAGGCAATACGATTGTGGTTTTCAATCCACCTTATGGAGAAAGGTTGCAAGTAAACGTTCCTGTTTTTTATCGACAAATAGGTGATACATTAAAACAACATTACCCAGACACTTCTGCCTGGCTGATTACATCAGATTTTGAATCTGGTTTGAAAAATGTAGGTTTGAGAACATCTAGGAAAATTAAGGTGTACAACGGTAAACTTGAATGCCGTTTTGTGAAGTATGAAATGTATTCGGGAAGTAGAAAGGCAAAGAAACAAGCATGATCTTTGTTAAAGAAATAGAGGCAGTAGATACCTATGCTATTAGAAAAGATGTTTTACGGGAAGGGATGACATTGTCGCATAAAATGGCGGGTGATGAAGAAGATTCTACCCTACACCTTGGTCTGTTTGAATCAGATCAACTTGTTTGCATTGGCAGTTTTATGAAAGCTTCAAAAGCTGAATTTGATGGAATTCAATACCAGCTACGTGGAATGGCCTCAACAAAAAAAACACAGGGGAAAGGCTACGGAAGGCAATTGCTGCAGACTGCAGAACAAAAACTTAGAGATGGTGGCGTAGATATGGTATGGTGCAATGCCAGAACTATTGCTGTCAATTTTTATAAAAAACTGGGATATAAAACAGCAGGAGAGGTCTTTGAGGTAGAACAAGTTGGTCCTCATTACCTGATGTTTAAAAATTTGACTTAAATTAGTTTCAATATTCCGGTTTGAATAAATTGAAACTACATCTTTGTCTGGTATTGATGCTCTATGTGGGTGTTCACAAGTCCATGGGTGCTGATAAGATGAGATCTGACACCTTGCCCAAAATATCCAACTTGATCGATTCCCTCATATTAAGCGAAAAATTAGATTGGTCCGTGCGATTGGTTTCAAATTTCAAACAGCAACAATTCAGATTGAGCAATGAAGACAGTAAACTAATTTATCGCCCAAATAACCCATTTGGAGTAGGTTTTGGTGTGGCAAATCAAAAAATGGTCATTGATGTCTTATTCAATATTAAAGGTGATAGTGAAGAAGTCACCGACAAATTTGCAGCAGAGGGAGCGATTATTATCAATAGGAACATGTTTGGTTTTACCCTAGAGAATGTTCACGGCTATAATGTGACCAGCAAGCAGACTGATGAGCAAGAATTCAGAGATGATATTTCTGTTTTTTCTTTGGGCTTGGAATACTTACGAATTTTAAGTGATAACAATATAACGGTTCGTGGAATGAAAGCAGGGATATCTGATCAGAGAAAAACGATTTTATCCTATGGTGTGGGAGGTTTTATGATTGTGAAGGATTTAAGAGCCGATGCATCGATCATCCCGGAGGCTGACCGTGAATTCTTTAATGAGCAGGCCCGAATTTATGAAACCTCAAGTTTTGGAGGAGGTGTATTGGCTGGTGTTTCCTCTTATTTTAATCTTCCCAGTCATTTTTTTGCTACTGTTTTCGTGGCGTCAGGACTTGGACTGGAGTATAAGTATCTGAAATCTGAAGGTGGTAATTATGTGGTGTCAAATCCCTGGATCTTTAAAACAGATCTTTTTGGATCCCTTGGCTATAACCGGAAGAAGTTCTATGTTCATTTTACTTTCGGAACTGACTGGTATCTGAGTAATATAGATTTCCAAAATCAATTGTTCCTGAGTGTTACCAAATCTAAATTTATTGTGGGATTCAATCTGGAGAACATCAATAAAAAGAAAAAATCAAATTGATAGGGCGTGGCATAAAAAAAACCGAGAACAAATGTTTCGGTTTTTTCAAAATTCTATGTAGCGAGGAGCAGAATCGAACTGCCGACCTCCGGGTTATGAATCCGACGCTCTAACCATCTGAGCTACCTCGCCGTTTAATTTTTTAAAATACCATAAATGGCCTTCTAAAATTGAGTTTGCAAATATAAAAACAAATTCATTTACGGCAAGTAAAGAGCTTAAAAATATTTAAATAAAATATTTTTTTTAGAAATAGATATTCTATATATTGCTTGAATCTAAATAAATCAAGAATGTCAAGTAAAGTAAGAATAGACTTGGAATTTCCGATCCATGCTTCTCCTAGTTTTT
The DNA here is from genome assembly GCF_051011215.1 of Lutimonas sp. NCBI lineage: Bacteria > Pseudomonadati > Bacteroidota > Flavobacteriia > Flavobacteriales > Flavobacteriaceae > Lutimonas > Lutimonas sp. The sequence goes on along the minus strand of NZ_JBPCUJ010000033.1, from coordinate 761 downwards.
TATATCAGTATATATCTACACCTGATAGTATGGGAGAGTGGTTTGCAGATAATGTGAATTCGAGAGGGAAGAAGTATATCTTTATATGGGATGGTGCTGAGGAAGTTGCTGAACGAATTGCTCAGAAGAACGATACTTATATCAGGTTTAAATGGGAAGAAGATGATGATGATGATTCTTATTTCGAGTTGCGAATTGAGGTGGATGACCTTACCAAAGATGTATCTCTTTTGGTAGTGGATTTTGCTGATGATGATGAGGTTGAAGAATCAAAAATGTTTTGGGAAAATCAGATCGCTGAACTCAAACATGTTATTGGAGGATAATTATAATTATAGATACTGGAAAAGCCTTGATTTATCAAGGCTTTTTTTATTTTTGCCTTTTAAAACAAGGATGATTTATGGTTAATCAGAATGGCAATATTATTAAATCGGACGAAATACGTTTAGATCAGCAAAACAGGGCCTTTAAATATGGTGATGGTATTTTTGATACGCTCAAGTTTGAAAATGGGAGTATCAATTTTATTGAAGATCATTATTTTAGATTGATGTCTTCTATGAGGATGTTGAGAATGAAAATTCCTATGGATTTTACGCTTGAGTATTATATCAAACAGATCAAGTTGACTTTAATGGCAAATGATCTAAATGATTCAGGAAGAATTCGTGTCGATGTTTTCAGAAAAAGTGGTGGTTTATATACACCTGAGACCAATGAAATTGAATACGTGATTCAGGTCGGTGAGATTCGAGACC